>JAILBD010000136.1 GCA_024681275.1 Erysipelotrichaceae bacterium | reverse complement strand
CATTCTCCCCCTTTATATCAATCGGAAGACCACCCCTCGATCCTCCTTCATGAACGTTTTTATATTATCACCATCAGTCTCCAGATTCAATAAAACCCAGAAAAGACAGCGTCGCTTCCATGAGCATCTCGTCATCCTCTTTGCGGCCATCCCAGAGACTAAAACCATGATCGGCTCCCTCGATCCAAACGATCTTCTTATCCTCGCATTGGTCCAGCGCCTCATAGATCTGACCGGCATTCTCCGGTTCTATGGTCTGATCCTTCAACCCCTGCACGATCAAGGCTCTGCCGCGAAAGCTTCGCAAAGGAGCCAGAGCATCCCTTTCCATAAGGTCATCGACGAGACCCTCCGACATCTGCTCATGTTTCTGCTCAAAGATGTCATAGAAGTCGCAGATGCCATCCCTGCAGCCCTCCTTCAGTTTGCTGAGATCCTGTTCCAGGAACAGATCATGTTCCCTGAAAGGCCTGTTGAGAGCCGCCCAGAAGACCAGCTCACTGAATTCCCTGTGCCTCTCCAGGAACAGGGAGATCAGTCTCCCGCCCATAGAATAACCCAGGAGGATCATCCGCTTCTTTCTGAAGGGATGTTCCTTTTCCATGTATCTGAAACAGGACTCCATATCATCCAGACAGGAAGTCAGTGAATAGGAACTGAAAGTTTCTTCACTCTCTCCGTTTCCTGGGAAATCCATGCCGATCACATTCAGGCCGTTCTCATAAGCCTTCTGCGCGATCTTCGCATAACGTCCGTCTTCTTTGCGATCCGAACGGAAGCTGTGCGCCATCAGCAGGATCCCCTCGGCATCCTCATTGACCCATACCGTCGCCGGGATCCTTGTCCCTCTTTCCGATCGGATGAAGAGATCCTTGATCATGAAAGCTTCTTATACAGATGATTGCCCAGCATCTGAACGAGCTGAACGAAGATGATCAGCACGACAGAACAGACGACCAGATACTCCGTCTTGTACTGCTGGTAGCCATAACGGATGGCCAGATCGCCGATGCCGCCACCGCCGGTCGTACCTGCCATCGCCGAATAACCGACCAGCGAGATGATCAGCAGGATCACGCCATTCAGCATCCGCGGGATCGATTCCTTGATATAGACCCGGAAAAGGATCTGCCAGTCCGAAGCACCGAAAGATCTCGCCGCCTCGATGACGCCCGGGTCGGTCTCCCGCAGGGATGTCTCGAAGATCCTGGCGATATAAGGGATCGCCGACACTGTCAGCGGCACGATCGCGGCCGTGGTCCCGATCGCCCTGCCTGCGACCAATCTGGTAAACGGAATGATGATGACCAGCAGGATGATGAACGGGAAGGAACGGAAGATGTTGACGACCAGCGACAGCGTCTCATAGACGATCTTGTTCGGTCTGAGCCCATCCGGTGCCGTCAGCGTCAGGATGATGGCCGGAATGAAACCCAGTATCACAGAAAAAAGCGTCGACCAGAAGACCATATACAAAGTCTGCCTGAATGCAGTCCAAATGACAGCCATCATACTAGTTCAGCACCTCCCATAACACTTTCACACTGTCCAGATAGGACAGGACCTTCTCCTTGTCCTCTTCCTTGATCGTGATGACCAGGGAACCATAGATATTGGAACGGAAATCCTCCAGCTTTGCCCATGAGATCGAGAAATCGAGATTCAGCTTTCTCGCCATCTGGGAGATGACCGGTTCATCCGCGCTCTCATCCGTGAAAAACAGCTGCACATTGACGCCATCTTCCGGAAGCAGATCGGAATCCTCATGCAGGAAGGCTTTGATATCCCTGTTCGGATGAATGAAGAGCTCTTCCGGCTTGCCGATCGCAACGACTCTGCCCTCCTTGATGAAAGCCACCTTCTCACAGATCTGCTTGACGACCTCCATCTGATGGGTGACGACGATGATCGTGATCCCCATCTCCCTGTTGATCTGCTGAAGCAGAGTCAGGATGCCTCTGGTGATCGCCGGATCCAGGGCGGAAGTCGCCTCATCGCAAAGCAGGATCTTCGGATCCAGCACCAGCGCCCTGGCGATCGCCACACGCTGCTTCTGACCACCTGAAAGCTCCCTTGGTCTGGCATGGATCTTATCTTCCAGACCCACCATCCTGATCAGACCCTCTATCTTTTCCTTTGCCTCCGGCGTGCTGGTCCTGATGCCCCAGAACTTCATCGGCAGAGCGACATTGTCATAGACATCGAGTCTCTCCAGCAGATTGAAATTCTGAAAGATCATGCCCATATCCTTCTGCAGTAGATGCAACTTCTTCTTATCCTTCACCGACACCGTCACGCCATCGACGCTGATCGTACCGGACTGATAGTCTTCCAGACCGTTGATACACCTCAGCAAAGTCGATTTGCCGGCGCCGCTCTGTCCGATGATCCCGTAGATCTCATGGTCGCTGATCTCCAGGGAGATATCCTTCAGGACATCCAGATCATCGAAACTTTTAGATACATTTTCCAGTTTTATCATGCCCTTACCTCATAAGAAACAGAAATGTTCAGAAGAAATCTGAACATTTCCATAGATCAAGTTTTTTAATATGCTGTTTATTGCGGATCGACGAAAGAAGTGATGACAGCTCCTTTGTAAGTATCATCGATATACTTCTGGACCGCATCGGAAGTGATCGCAGCGACCAGAGCCTGGATCTTCTCGGAATTCTCGTTGCCCTCTACGACGACGACGAAGTTCGTGCGGCGGATGCTGGTCTCTGCATCGAAGGACTCGATCTCAAGTGCCGGATGCGATTCCGGAAGACCTGCGCCTAAAGCGTAGTTGCCGTTGATGACAGAAGCATCGACATCGGCCAGAGCCAGAGGCAGCTGCGCAGCTTCCAGTTCCTCGATCACATAGTTGTGCGGATTGGCCTCGGCATTGCCATTGACCGTATTGGCGGAAAGCTCGCCTTCGATCTGATTCAGGAAACCGTGATCGATCAAAAACTGTATCGCCCTCGTCCTGTTGTCTTCATCATTAGGAACAGAGATATGCGCTCCGTCAGGAATATCCACAACGGAAGTGTATTTATCGGAATAGATACCCATCGGTTCGATGTGTACGCCTTTGACAGCCTTCAGTTTCCAGCCATGCGTATCATTCTGATTGTTCATGTAGCCCAAAGTCTGGAAGTAGTTGGCATCCAGTTCACCTGCCACCAGGTTCTCGTTAGGAAGCACGTAGTCCTGATAGACGACGACTTCAAGCTCCCAGCCCTGTTCAGCCAGGACAGACTTGACTGCGTTCTCCAGGATCTCCGCATGCGGGACCGGATTGACACCGACCGTGATCTTCTTGTCTTCAGCCGCATCAGCTGCAGGTTCCTCTGAACCGCCCTTTGATGAACAGCCGCACACCAGCAGTAATACGAATAATAATGTGATGATCTTCTTGATATTTTTCATTTGTTTTCTCCTTTTCTCAATGTTTGAACGATCGCATCTTAATCAGTATCTCTTTCAGGCATCGTAACGCCTGCGTTCAAACGCAAGCCGATCACCTCATTTTTCTCTCTTCTCATCTTCTTACCCCCTATAAACAAAAAAAGCCGCCCCCATAAGGACGACTCATATCGATCGTGTTACCACCTTAATTCGTGCTCTCGCACCTCAGCAGGATACCATCATATCCCCGCACGCTAACGTGTGCAAACGTCTTCCCCTCATATCGGGAAAGCAGCTCCAAGACCATCTTCACCTGAACTCCGACATCCTTTTCCACCACCCAAGGACTCTCTATGCTCATCGGACAGGTTACTCTTCTTTTCCCAGCCTTTCCTAAATCTTAAT
Organism: Erysipelotrichaceae bacterium; assembly: GCA_024681275.1. Next base: position 38 of record JAILBD010000136.1, on the reverse strand, counting down.
ATAATCCCTATTGAATTTCAAGGAATCCTGAAGGATTT
>JAILBD010000067.1 GCA_024681275.1 Erysipelotrichaceae bacterium | reverse complement strand
GCTTTGCTAGACAGCCCTATGGATGAGCTGTTGAAAGACGCGGATGTTTTAGACCATTGCTTTAAGGATGCTTCCAAGCCTGTAAAGGAAAAGGAACAGAAGCGCTACGATGCGCTTTGCAAGGAACTGGGACTGTAGTTGCAGTCAAAAAAGAAAAGATAATTGAGAAACGAAACAGCAAAGCGACAGGTAGTGATGTAAGAAGGAAAAGCAGAAAAAAGATCCCGTTATAAACAAAAACAAGAGGACCTGAAGAAACATTGATTTCCATTTTTGTGAAAAATCATTTATAATTGTGAAAATGTAAGGAAGGAGAAACAAAATGGTTATTAAATGGACTAACAAATATAGTGGCGAAACAGGCTACGTTGCATCCATCTCTCGTAAAGAAGGACATTTCATTAACACATACAATCGCGAAGAAGCAAAAGAGTATTCTTCCAAGACTATTTCCAAGATGATTAATGATCTGATCTCTTTCGGCGAAGGTGAAGAAAACGAATTCGAAGCTGTTGAGTAAGTGAAAGAACAGTTTTAAAGACAGACAAAAGCCCTGTGAGAGTATATGCTCCACAGGGCTTTTAAACTATTGTGCAAACTTTTATGGATCGCAAAATAAAAAGCTGTCACTTCCATGTGACAGCTTTGTGATTTAATAAACCAAACGCGCCTTTTTGAGGATCTGTCTTTTTTCGTGATCCTTAAGCATGCTTCTGTCTGATTTAAGCAGGACATACATGCCTGCATACATGACGAGCGTCATCGTTAATAAGATCATAGTAATACCTCACTTTCGTACAGAGATCCCTGTACTATTTTTATTTTGAAACGCAATGATACTGAAATCAAACGTTATGAACGATGAAATCGATTACAGTTCAAATGTAATCGTTTACTGCTTGAATGAAAAGATCAAAAACAGAAAAACGCATACCGATGGTCAGATGATATGATATTGTTAGTAAGTTCATTGGAGATAAGATCATGGCAAAAGATTCATTGACCGGGCTGGAAAACAAACAGTCTTATATGGAAGAACTGGATCAGCGTCTGAAAGAAAAGAGGAAGACCCATCTGATCCGTATCGACATCATTCATCTGAAATCCGTCAACGAACGTTTTGGACACATTGGCGGAGATACGATCATCAAGGAAACGGCAAGGCGTCTTCAGGAAGCTGTCGGAGATGTGCAGATCTATCATACCAACCCGATCACTTTCATGGTGATCGAAGAAGAAGAAAGCGACCATGCAGGGCTTCTTGAAAAGCTGAGTGAAACTGTGAAGATCGCGGATGAGGAAGTACAGCCCAAGATCAGGCTTTTCCATATGGATACAAACGAAGAGGACACGGAACGTTCGATCAACACGATCTTCCGCTATGCCTCTTCCAAACAGAGTCTCTTAAGGGAAAGGCTCATCGGCATCGATGAGGATCTCAGAAAAGAAGCTTTGAAAGAAAACGATCTGCTGAAAGAGATCCTGATCGGGATCGAAAAGGAATCGTTCATGGTCTACTATCAGCCGGTCATGGATGAAAAAAGTGGCAAGATGATCTCGGCTGAAGCTTTGAGCAGACTGATCTCTACAAAGGGACAGTTCATCAATCCGGGTATCCTGTTTGCGTATGCGGAAGAGAAGCGTCTCAACAGAGCCATCACGGCGATCGTGTTGAAGAAGGTCTGCCGCTTTCTGGGCGAACACAAGGACCTCGATATCGGATCCGTGTCCGTCAACATGACTCCGGATGAGATCCTCGATGAGAAGATGCCGGAGCTTCTGAAGAAGGCCTGTGAAGAATACGACGTTCCGCTTTCGAAGATCCGTCTGGAGATGACTGAACGCACGATACAGAGGGATCCGAAGCGGATCAACGAAGTCATGGAAAACATGAAAGAACTGGGCGTCTCCATGTACCTGGATGATTTCGGGACCGGATATTCCAATGTCACCAGCCTCATCAACATGCCGTTTGAATGCATCAAACTGGATAAGTCTCTCGTAGATATGATCGAAGATGAGGAAAAAGCCAGGATGATCTCACTGATCTGCCAGATGATCCACATCGGCAAGGCCAAGATCATCGCTGAAGGCGTGGAAGAAAAGAAACAGGAAGATTTCCTGAGGGAGAACGGCGTCGAAAGGATACAGGGCTGGATCTATTCCAAGCCGCTGCCGGAAAATGATTTTGTGGAGTTTGCCAAAGGAAAGGGAAGAGATCTATGAAATACAAGTGCGGATTTGATGTCGCGTCAGTGATCGATCAGCTGGCAACGCCGCTGGTACTCGATGTACTGCCGTCCATCCTCTATAAATACGAAGGAGCAGACTGGTATCAGCGCTATGTCCCGCCCATCATGAAAAAATACAAGGACTATGGACGTCTCTATGAAAAGACCATAACAGATTATGATCTGACGGCAGCCTGGTTCCTGTTGTTCCCTTTTGAGACGGTGAATGGCGAATTCTACCGTCTGGAAGGGGCAGGCGTCTATTTTCAGAAAGAAAAGGGATTGAATGAAGACCAGATGCGAAAACTGGAGTCCATGCGTACTTTAAGAAACTCCGTTGCACACGGCAACGCCAAGATGCGTTTCATCGCCAGGGAGCATCAGCACCTCTTCCACATCGATGAACAGATCAAGGAACTCGAAGAAGGGGAAAGCAACGTGCAGGCCGTCGTCTATGATGGCGATGATCCGAACGATGCGCAAAGGATCCTGCATGCGGATGCCCTGGATTATATCGAAGACGCATTCCGGGCTTTGAATCCGAATGTCAGCAAGATCGTTCAGGAAGAAAGAGAAAGGATCATGAAGAGGCTCCTGTTGATGAGCGATCCTTTATCGGGAAACATCAAAAGAAGCAAGATCCACACACAGAACTACGCGCAGTTCCAGGGGATGATGCAGGAACTTCGGAAACAGTATTCCCATATCGGCAACTATCCGTGGACCAACGCCCCGATCGGTGAACCGATCGATCTGCCGCTGCCTTGGGCAAACAGACTGAACGATCTGGAGGATCTGCCCTGGCCGGATCTGAATGCAGAAACGGAAGCAGAAAAGAAAGCGGAAGCGGAAAAGAAGACACAGAACGATAAGAGCATTGTCGACGAGGTCGTTGACAAAGCATTTGATACCGCATATAACCTTGGAAAGAATATTTTCAATGATTTCTTCGGGAAGAAGAACTAGGGAAGGAGAAGGATAAGATGGCGTTTTTCAACAATCAGAACCGGTCCGATTCCCTGGTCAACGAGGGAATGAAATATTACAATCAGTCCAACTTCAGCAAAGCCCTGGAGTGTTTCCGTGAGGCGGCGAAGCTGAACAATCCGGCGGCCATCCACAACATCGGCGTCTGTTATGCCAATGCACAGGGCGTGGAATACGATCCGGACGAGGCGTACAGGTGGACAGAAAGGGCCGCGGAAATGGGTTTCCCACTCTCCTGTTTCAATGCGGCGATCTACAACGCCGAAGGATTCGGAACAGATTTTCATATGGGCAAAGCGGTCCGCTACATCAACATGGCAGTGGAAGCAGATCCATACAATCAGTCCTATCTGAACTACCAGCAGCACCTCGCATCATCGGATCCGAATGTCTTAAGGGCAAACGCCCTTGTCAACCGCGGTTTCTATTTTTCACAAAGAGGACGTCACCAGGAAGCGAACCAGTACTATGAGACAGCCGCCGGACTGAACCAGCCGCAGGCGATGATCAATCTGAGCGTTTCCTACGATCAGGGTCTGGGCGTTGCGGTCGACAGAGTCAGAGGTTTTGAATGGATGAAAAAGGCTGCCGATCTGGGTAACGCCTATGCCTGCTTCTATGTCGCAAAGAAATTCCATGAGGGGGATGGCTGCCTCAGGAACATGGATCAGGCGATCTTTTATTCGCAACGGGCATCTCAGCTCGATGTGAACAATGCCGATTATCGAAACCAGCTGATCCAGTATCAGAACGAGAAGCCAAAAGAAATGACACCAGGCGAGATGATCGATGAGGCAAACCGCCTCAACGATGAAGGACGGCTGAAAGAGGCGTTCGATCTGATGCATAAAGCTGCCGATCTGGGAAATGTGATCGCGCTTTACAATATGGGCGTCTATTACAGGATCGGTGCCGGAACAGAAACAGATGAAAACAAAGCTTTTGAATATCTGAAGCGTTCAGCGGAAGCGGGCTTTCCGATGGCTTTTCCTTTGATGAGAGATCATTATTACTTCGGAAGAGTCGTGAACAGAGATCTGGAAGAAGCGATCTACTGGGGAAAGAAGGCCGCCGATGCATATCCGGAGGACCAGGATCACAAGCGCAATCTCGAGCTGATGCGAAAGGAGTACCAGGCCGAGCTCAGCGGTATGCCGGTAAATATGAACGTGAACACCTCAGAAGAAGACAGACTGGGTGAGATGGTCAATCGGTCGATCGACCTGAACAAAGAGGGACGGCTGGAAGAATCGTTCCAGCTGATGAAAGAAGCAGCAGATCAGAATTTTCCGCTCGCCTTGTTTAACATGAACATCTATTACGATATCGGAGCTGGTGTGAAAGAAGATAAGGAGAAAGCTTTCGAGTATTTGAAGAAGGCGGCGGAAGCGGATTTTGTGCCGGCTTATGCGATGCTGGCGGAACGCTATTACTATGGAAAAGGCACCGACATCGATCTGAAAGAAGCCATGCGCTGGCAAGAGAAGTCCATCGAAGCTTCCCCTGACGACCAGAAACTGAAACAAAACCTGGAAGTGATCCAAAAGGAATATGAGGCTCTGTTGAATGGCAAGTCGATCGAAGAGATCAGGGCAAGACCAGAAGCTCCGTCAAGCGAGAACGACCGCAGGGTCAATGAGGCGTTTGCCTTGTTGAACAAAGAAAGATACGAGGAAGCTTACGATATCCTGATGGAAGAAGCGAAGAAGGGAAACCCTTACGCCATGCGCAATCTCAGTTCCATGTACATGAATGGCAATTTTGTCGAAAAGAACGAAAAGGCCGCTTTTGAATGGATGAGAAGATCGGCGGAACTGGGTCTAGCGGAATCCTGTTATCAGCTGGCAAACAAGTATCATTTCGCAAGAGGTGTGATCCGCGACCTGGGCAATGCCCGCGCCTGGGCGGAAAAGGCCGTCGAACTCGATCCGTCCATCGAGGAATATCAGAGGTTCTGCAATCAGGTCAAAGAGACCACCGAAGAAGAATACCTTGCTGTCCTGTTTCAGGACGGAATGCAATATTTTGATCAGAACGATTATGTCAATGCATACCTGTGTTTTGAGAAAGGCGCACTGGCAGGTCATGGAAACGCCATGCACAATCTCGCCTCCATGTTGTACTTCGGTCATGGCTGTGTGCGGGATCTGAAAGCCTCTTTTGAATGGGAACAGAGATCGGCAGAGAGCGGGTATTTCCATGGCTACTATGGCCTGTATGAAAGATACCGCAATGGATACGGAACAGACAGGGATCTCCTGAAAGCCGCTGAATGCATCAGGACCGCTCACGAACTCGCACCGGAAAACCTGGAGATCGCCAATACCTATGCGGGGTTCATGAACACTAACGAGCTTCCGGAAAAGGAGGAGATCTCCAGATTCATGGGCAGTGCCTACACCTATGAAGAAAGCACGCAGATCTATGAAGCCGCAAAAAAGCTTTGGATCTCGAAGAAATACAAGGAAGCGCTTGAACAGCTGATCCCGATCGCCAGAAACGGAGACAGAAGGGCACTTCACTATATCGGGATCGCATACTACAACGGTTACGGTATCGAAAAGGATCTGACAAAAGCAGACCGCTTCTTTGCGGCTGCGGCTTTGCGCGGGCACTTCCCCTCCCGTTCCTATTTGTCAAAGATGTTCAATTACGGACAAGGGGCATCGGCCTTTAAGCTTTACAATTACATCAACGGGGTGGAATATGATGGAAAAACGCTGGCAAATATCCGCATTTCAGAGACAGCCGAACATCTGAGAGAAGGACTCTACCAGTATCAGAAGAACGAAAAATACAGAGAGGTCTACGAACTCAACAAGATACTCAGCTATGGAAATCCCGATGTGTACTGTTCAAAGGCGGAGAACCTGCTGAACATGGGCAAAAACGACGAGGCGATAAGATATTTGTCTTTTGCCGCCATGCTGGGACACAGCTATGCCTTATACAAACTGGGTTATCTCTTGCAGGACGATCCGAAACTGTCGGAATACTGTTTCAAGGCGGCTTCCGAAAGAGGATACAAAGCGGCAGACTATCTCTACTGATCTTCGCAATCAAGCAACATTCAGACCGTCGCCAAGGCTGTATATGACAGGACGATGCGGCGGTCTTTTCTATGCCCTGATGAAATTTTGATAGGATCTGCGCAAGCGGATTAAAATAATAGTGTAAATGGCTGAGAGGTGAACTTATGGATGTCAGGAAATGTGTCTTGAAAGAATATGAGATCATAAAAAGATTTACAGATGAGAAGCAGTTGCCCGGTGCCTGTTTCTCGGTCGTGACGAAAGATGAGATCGCTTACTCCTGCTGCGGAAACAAGTCGCTGCTTCCCGAAGAGACAGAACTGAGCAGCGATACCCTTTACGATATCGCCAGTCTCAGCAAGGTCGTGTCGACATCGACGATGGTCGCCAGACTGATCGAGGAAGGTCTTCTTTCTTTTGACACAAAAGCATCAGAGATCCTGGATGGCTTTGCCTATGATGACATCACCGTCCTGGACCTGATCGCACACAGGTCGGGATATCCGGCCGACGACAAGAACTACAAACTCTGTCAGACCCCTGAAGAACTTTGGGATTTCATCGTGCATCTGCCAAGGACTTACAAGAGAGGGGAGCGCGTCGAATACTCCTGTTTCAATTACATCATCCTCGGCAAGATCATAGAGAAGATAAAGGGGAACATGGAAGATTACGCCAGGGAAGTCCTCTTTGATCATTTGGGCTCTGACCAGATCATGTACAGGCCAGCCGAAAAAGGAAGGAAAGAAGACTGTGCACCGACGGAGGTCACCGAAGCCAGAGGCATCATTCAGGGAGAGGTCCATGACGGCAAGGCGCATATCCTGGGCGGAGTGGCCGGCAATGCCGGTGTCTTTGCGGATGTCGAAGCATTGTCTCTGTTTGTGCAGATGATGCTGAATGAGGGCAGTCTTCATGGAAAACAGATCCTGTCAGAAGAGACGATGAAGCTGTTCAAAGAGTCCTATACGAAAGGCCTGAATGAATCAAGGACTATGGGTGGATGGTTCTTCGGCGATCCTTCGACGAGTGCCGGTTCAAAGATATCGAAGTGCAGCCTCTATCATACGGGTTTCAGTGGAACGTCCATCTATATCGACTTTGAAAGAAGATGCGGCATCGTTCTTTTGAGCAATGCCATCCATCCAAGCAGAGTGACAAAGATCGCCCGGATCCGCCCGGTCTTTCACGATCAGGTCCTGGATTTTATCGATCACAACTGAACGAAAAAGACGCTCGATCAAGAGCGTCTTTTCATGCGATCTCTTTCAGGAAAGAGATGATCCCTTCATAGACTTCGTTCAGATGGCCTGTATAGCCATGATCCGCCCCGTGAATGACGAGGAGTTTCGCATTATCGTAACCTTTCTGCGCCTCGTAAGAATAAGCGATCGGGACAGCCATGTCCCCATCGCCGTGTACGATCAGCACCGGTCCATGATACTTGCGCATCATCTCCTCAGGATGTAAGAGCTGGGCAGCCGGAAGATAGTCTCCGTTCAGCGTGTATTCTCCCATGAAGATCTTTTCCGGCAGGTGTTCTGGATCAAAAGAGACTCCCAGCAGATCGCCGCGCTTTGCGCCTTCGACGATATTGATCGCCGGGGAAAGAGGCATGACGGCTTTGAAGAGATCCGCTTTCATCCCTGCCAGGATGATGGTCAGCAGTCCGCCCTGGGAATGTCCTGTGATGTAGAGATCGCTCACATAGTCAAGGCTTCTTGCGTGTTCGATGACCTTGAGTCCGTTGTCGATCCACTTGAGCAGCGTGTGATCTTCAAATCTGCCGCCGCTTTTGCCGTGCCCGTAAAGTTCAGCCCGCATCGTGGCATAGCCCAGCTTCTCATTGATCTGCCTGCAGATGCCGGTGATGTGTTCCTCTTCCATGTGTCCGGTCAAACCATGAAACATCAGGACGAGCGGACATCTCTTCTTCTTTTCAGGCCTGTCCACTTTGATGTGCAGCCCGATCCCGTCATCGCTGATGTAGTATTCGTCTGTGATCATCATGATAGTTCTCCCTTTTGTCTACATTCATTATAAATTTTTATCTGACAAATATTGCCGTTCTGCGTATCGGCAAGCATAAAAAACGGAAGATCGATTCATATGATTTCGGTTTCTCAGCCCTAAAAGATATAATAGAAGTATGACAGACAGTGCAACAATCAAGACATATCATGGAGATGATCCCTATGTGTTTTTTTCCTATGCCCACAAGGATTCCCGGATCGTCATACCGGTGATCAGAGAGCTGGATAAAAGGAATTGCCGTCTCTGGTATGATGCGGGCATAGAGGTCGGAAGCAACTGGCCTCAGGTCGTCGCATCTCATCTGAAGGATTCCGAACTGGTCGTGTTCTTTATCAGCAGGAACTTCATCGCCTCGCAGAACTGCAGGAGAGAAGTCAACTATGCGGTGGCGGAAAAGAAGAGGATGTTCTGTGTCTTTATTGAAGATGTCCTTCTGAACGAAGACATGGCCATGCAGCTGTCGACAGTGGAAAAGGTCTATGATACCGATGCCGACACAAGAAAGATGGCCGAAGAGATCGGGTCTGTAACGGGACCTTCTTTTATCGGCGACGGGATCAGCGGATATGAAGACAACGAGAAACAGAAAACAGGAAAGAATATCTGGCGGACGATCTCGATCATATCTGCCTCGCTCTTTCTGATCCTGGCGGCTTTGGTCTTTGCCTACTTCAATGGGTGGCTCTCTTCTGCGGGCATCGAATCAGGTACCGTCCAGGACGATTCGGGAGAACTGGAAGTGACAGAGTTCAAAGACGGCGTATCCAGAGCGATCCTGCTCAAGGCGTATGATGGAACATCGCTGTATCTGTGCGGAGACTACATGGTCTCGAAGGCAGATGCGATCCGCTACCGGAACGGTTCGTTCTACATCGGTGAGATGAAAGCGGAGAGATCCTCGTTCAGCGACCTGAGTTCCATCGTCTCCAAGGAGAAGATCGCCTATCTTTCACTCGTGAACCAGGGCATCAGCGATCTCTCGCCTCTGGCACAGATGAAACAGCTGGTCTATCTTGATATATCAGGCAACGCGGTGGATGATCTCTCGTTCCTTTCAGATCTGCGCGATCTGGAGGTCCTGAAGATCATCGGGATCAGAGCCGATCTTTCTATGATCGGAGATCTCAAAAAGCTGAAGTATCTCTATGTGGATGAGGAAGGCTATGATGAAGCGGCAGACGCGGTCGATACAGGTCTGGTCGATATCGTTGTGAAGAGGTGAAATATGGAAAAGTATCATTCTAACAGTGCGCCGTTCATATACTGCATCTTTGATCAGAGCGACAGGGAAGAAGCGATGTCTGTGATGTCCCTGCTCGATGAGAACGGCTATAAACTTTCTTACGAAGAAAAGAAATATGAAGACTGCATCGGGAGGGCGGCAGCCGTCCTGCTTTTTGTCAGTGATGCGATGATGAATGACAGATCTCTGAATGAAGAAGTCTCTTACGCTTCGCTGAAGAACAAAGAGATCATCTCGGTCTTCCTGGAAGACTGTCAGCTGACGCCGGGTCTTTCCATGATGCTGGGACAGACGCAGGGCGTGCTGAAATACAGGATATCGGAAGAAGAGTTCCGGAAAAGCCTGCTGAATTCGCCTTTGTTGAATGACCTGCAGATCACGGCTGAACAGAAGAAGGCGGCCAGGAAACAGACGACGCTTGCGGGCCTTGCCATCGGGGCACTTGTCCTGATCGGTCTCTTCATCCTGATCCTGAATCCGTTCAGATCGTCCGATTCCCTGCTTGGTCAGTTGGGCATCTCCGGAAATCTGAGCGAGATCAGAAAGGTCTATGTGTATGGTGAAGAACTGAAAGAGGATTATGTGATCGCCGACTTCATCCTGACCGAAGACGGCTTCAATGATCTGGTGAGTCTGGAGGATTCGACAGTCGCCACCGGACACATCGAAGACATCTCTGATTTTTCAAAACTGGTCAATCTGGAAGAGCTCTGCCTCTGCGCCAACGAGATCCGGTCGATCGAAGCGATCCTGGGTCTTGATAAACTGAGGCTGCTGGATATCTCGCACAACTACGGCATCGATATCAGCGGCATATCGGCTCTGCAGTCTCTGGAGGTCCTGAACATCGCAGAGACCGAGATCGAAGACATCTCTGAACTGGGACAGCTGAAAGATCTGAAGACGCTGTACGTGAGCGCCGACTACCTCGTCAATCAGGCCGAAGCGATCAGCGGTTTCCCATTCGAAGTCAGATCGATCAACGAGCCGGTCTATTCATTCGAAGAGCTGAAAAGTGCTTTGAACAAGGAAGATGTACACAACATCAAGATCCTCAGCAGCATCACCATTCCTGAAAATGAGACGATCATCATCAGAAACGGCGTCCTTTTGGGTGGCGGTCCTTTAAGAAACGGAGAAGAGATCACGGTCGACAACTATGGAACCCTCATCATTGAAGGCGGATTTGAGATGGGGATGTGCAGAAGGAACAACTACGGAACGATCATCGTCAGAAACGGTGGTGTCTATACGGGCGGCATGTGCGACTCCTATACCTACGGTTCTTTCGTGATCGAAGAAGACGGGATCCAGAACGAGGAAAGAGGGCATGTCTTTGTGATCGGTGGCGGTGAATATGTCAATAACGGAAAACTGGTGCTGAGAGGCGGCGGCGAGTTCAGATTCAATGACGGACAGTTCATCAACAACGGAGACATCATCTGGAACAAAGGCGATTTCGGTCCGCAGATCCGTCTGGACGCGGCGAACTACGTCAACAACGGCCACATCTATTACCGGGACTACAGCGGTGAGGATCCAATGAATCCTTCAGGAAACGACGAGATCACAGGCGAACACAGAGAGATCGCCATCGGTGAAGTGAACGGACTCAACTGATCAGACGTCATTTCGCAAATGAAAAAAACAAAAACTCCCGGCAAAGCGCGTTTCGCTGTGTTCGGGAGTTTTCTTTCTGTTTTGTTCAGCAGCCTTTTCTGTCGAGGCTGCAGGCCTGACCCTGTGTCAGTGTCGATTCCGGAACGAAGATCGTGTAGCCGTTCTCCGTCAGCCAGTTTTCCCAGTCGATGCGGACCTTGCCGGCTTCATCGATAAAGGCAGGCAGGCCGATGTCGTTGATCTCTTTCAGGTGATCGAAGACAGGCTCCCTGTCGCGTATTGCCAGAAAGTCTCCGAGATTTCCGAGGCTTTCCAGGATGTCGATGAATTCGTATGGGGCATGATTGCGGTCGAGATTCTCTTTCAGGACGACGCAGTAAGGACACTTCAGACTCCCGTATACTTTGATCATTGTCACTTCACTCCTTTGTTTCCTTCATCTTATATAAGCTTATCTGTTTTGGCAAACGAAGTGCTTTAAAACGGCTGCGATCAGTAAAGTTCGCTGACGTCGCTGACGATCGGATCGCCGTTCTCGTCGACCATGACAGTGAGTCCTCCGGCATATCCTTCATGCATGAACATGTAGTTGACGCCCGTCTCTTTATCGACGACGACCTTGATCTCCGAGGCAAATCCCCCGCTTGCGGTCTCGATGACCTGAAATCTTGAACTGTTAGCCATAATGATCCTCCTTATATATCCTTTTCAATTATATCGATTTTTTTTATGATGACAGCAACTTGTAAGTGGCGACAAGATTGAGTTCCTCGTTCCGGATATCGGGGTGAAGAGACCTCTCGTATGTGATCCCCTCGTGCTCAAGAGACAGTTCAAGGAAACAGAGGAAGATGCCGATGTCGATGTGATTATAGTGGATGAGTCCATCCCTGGGCATGACGCCTTTCTTTTTGGGGCTGATATAACGATAGACCGAAAGATGGTCACCGTCTTTCCTGACGGACCAGGGCTGACTGTTGCAGGCGCTAGGAGCGAAGCGGACGATGTCAGAGACATTGAAGATCTCATCACCTTCCCAGATCTCTGTCAGATCCTTTCTCGTCGCTTTGAACATGTCTTTTCGGAAAGCTGTTTCCGGTACCTTGGCGATCGCCATCATGATGACATACTTCAATCCTTCATGATCAGGCATCTGTTTCTTGTTCAGTCCGAACCAGAGGGTGCCGATGTTCTTTGAAGCGAGATGAAGGTCCAGCTGTTCACCTAGATAGCCGATGTTCATCAAAGCATTCTCTTTCTCTTCGCTGTAGAAGAGGATGACTTTTTCCTGGCCGCGCGCGCAGCTGGTCTCCTCGTTTTCAGCGATCCTGATCCTGACCCCGATCTCAGGATACAGAGGCACAAGGGAATCGAAGGTCTGCAGGATCTCATCATATCCTTCTTCCGGGATCTGATCATCCTGATAAAAATATCTGCCTGATTTGTGATCCTTGAAGGTGTGGAAGGACTTCCTTTTGAAGATCATCGGATAAAGTTCTGCGTTCATAGTATCAGTTTCGTCGAATTTAAAATATTATTCAATATTTTTTCGATAAGACGAGATACAGAAGACGGCCTGCCGAAAGAAAAGCTGCAGATAAAATGATTCAAACGTTCTGAAGCCGTAATTCTGTATAATATTGATTAGAGACGTCACAAAGATGTGACGCAGGAAGTTCTTTTGATGAATATATCAGTGGTGAGCTGCGGTATCACCATCTGTTTACAGAAAAAATGATCACTATAAGATCTGATTGGAGAAAT
>JAILBD010000034.1 GCA_024681275.1 Erysipelotrichaceae bacterium | reverse complement strand
GAGGTCGTCAGCACCAATGAGGCATCCGGTTCTCAGGCGACGATATTCGGCGGGGGACGTTATGACGATCTGGTGAAGGAGATGGGCGGACCGCAGATCTCCGGTATCGGTTTTGCGATCGGCGTCGAAAGACTGATGATCCTGTGTGAAGCGGAAGAGATCTTCGATATCAAAAAAACACTGGATTGTTACATCATCAATCTCAATGATGATAAGGATTATGCGTTGGCCGTTGCGGAAGAACTCAGAAACAATTCGTTCTCCGTTGAGATGGATTACTATAAGCGCTCTTTAAAGGCACAGTTCAAGTCATCTGAAAGAAAGAACGCGCGTTTCGTCCTGATCATTGGCGAAGATGAAGTGAGAGACGATGTGGTGACGGTCAAGGATACTTTGACCAAGGCGCAGGAGACTGTTGCCAGAAACGAATTGACAGACAGGCTGGATCAGCTGATGGAGGATTATTATGAATAGAGATCATACTTGTGGAGAACTGAGAAAAGAAGATGCCGGCAAACATGTCAGACTGGCGGGCTGGGTCGCGAAGAGAAGGAACCTCGGTTCCATCGTTTTCATCGATCTGAGAGACCGCTATGGCATCACTCAGATCACTTTTGATGAGAATCATGCGGATTCCATCAGGGATGTCAGAAACGAATATGTCATCGAGATAGAAGGCGATGTTCAGGTCAAAGAGACACCGAATCCGAAGCTTGCGACAGGTGAGATAGAGGTACTGGTCTCTTCCTGCAAGATCCTTTCCAGCGCCAAGACGACACCGATGATCATCGCTGATGAGACTGATGCTTTGGAGGAACTGCGACTGAAATACCGCTATCTGGATATCCGCAGGAATCCGATCAAGGATAAGCTCATCCTGAGAGACAAGGTTACGACGATCGTCAGGAACGTCCTGCATGGCGATGATTTTGTCGAAGTGGAGACACCGATCCTGTCGAAGTCGACACCGGAAGGCGCCAGAGACTATCTGGTCCCTTCAAGGCTTTATAAAGGCCATTTCTATGCCTTGCCACAGTCGCCTCAACAATATAAGCAGCTTCTGATGATAGGCGGAATGGACCGTTATTTCCAGATCGCCAGATGTTTCCGCGATGAAGATCTGAGATCTGACCGTCAGCCGGAATTCACACAGATAGATATCGAAATGTCTTTCGCGGATGAAGAAGATATCTTTACGGAAGTCGAAAAGGTGATGAGGGCTATCTTCAAAGAGGTCAAGGGTATTGAAGATCTGTCATTCCCGCGCATCCGTTATGTCGATGCCATGGACAAGTATGGCTCCGATAAACCGGATATCCGTTTCGGCAACGAGATGAAGAATCTCAATGAGCTGTTCAAGGACAGTGCTTTTGCCGTTTTCAGAAACTGCATAGCCGATGGCGGTGTCATCAAAGGACTGATCTTCCATCAGGCTGCAGATAAGCTTTCACGCAAGAAATTCGATGAATTGACAGAGTTCGTCAAGATCTATAAGGCAAAGGCCCTCGCTTATCTGAAATATGACAAGGGAGAGTTCAGCGGTTCCTTGAACAATGCTTTGCCTGCAGAGGAAAAGGAAGCATTAAAGAAGTTCCTGGACATTGAAAACGGTGATGTCGTCCTGATGATCGCCGATAAGAAAAACATCGCTGAGACGGCTTTAGGAGCCCTCAGAAAGAAACTGGGCGAAGAGCTCGGACTGATCGATAAGGACAGATACTGTTTCGCCTGGATCACCGAATTCCCGATGTATGAGTATTCCGAGGAAGAAGGGCGTTATGTCAGCGCTCACCATCCTTTCACCGCACCTCGTGATGAGGATGTCGACAAGCTGATGGATGATCAGGCAAACTGCTATTCCAGGGCTTATGACCTGGTCCTGAACGGCTATGAACTGCTGTCAGGCTCCGTCAGGATCCATAATTCTGAGATGCAGGCAAAGGTCTTCGATGCCTTGGGCCTCACCAAAGAACAGATCAAGGAGAAGTTCGGATTCTTCATTGAAGCCTTTGATTACGGCGCACCTCCGCATTGCGGTGTCGGCATCGGTCTGGAGAGGCTGGTCATGATCCTGAGCGGAACAGACAACATCAAAGATGTCGTCGCGTTCCCGAAGACGGCAAGTGCATACTGTCTGATGTCGGATGCGCCTTCAAATGTCGACCAGGATCAGCTGGATTTCCTGTCACTGGCGATCAAGGAGTAAGGATACGGTTAGCCTTTACTAACTGACACTTCAGCATGATATAATATCATTGTTGAAAAGGAGGTTGTATATGCCAGTAAAAGTTGATCGTGATTTATGCATTGGCTGTGGCGCATGTACAGGCGTCTGCCCGACAGAGTCTCTTTCTTTAGACGATGAAGGCAAATCAGTATGTAACGAAGATACTTGCATTGATTGCGGTGCCTGCGTTGCGACATGTCCTGTTGAAGCATTAAGCCAATAATAATCGAAAAAACCAGGAGAAATCTTGGTTTTTTTATGTCTTTTTCATTACAATAATAAAGTATGAAAAAAGATTACAAACTGCCTTCATTGAAAGATGCCAGGAGAAGGGATAAGGAAAGCTCTGAAAAGCTTTCTTTCAGCCTGGATAGCAGATATGAGGGCCTGGGAGAGAATAAACGCTATCACATCATCACACATGGCTGTCAGGCGAATCAGCGCGATTCGGAGACGATGGCAGGCCTTCTCGATGCGATGGGCTATACGATGGCGAAAGATGAGAAGGATGCCGATGTCATCATCATCAACACCTGTGCAGTGCGCCAGGGAGCGGAAGAAAAGGTCCTGGGTGAAGTCGGCGCGCTCAAACGCCTCAAGAATCTCAAACCTGATCTGATCATCGCGATCGGTGGCTGCATGGCGCAGGAAGAAGAGAGCGTCAGGACGATCATGGAGAAGTACCGCCAGGTCGACATCATTTTCGGAACGCACAACATCACTTCCTTGCCGAAGCTTCTTTATGAAGTCACGACGACCAGGACACGCAGGATCGAGGTCTTCTCCAAGATGGGAGAGATCGTCGAAAGCGTTCCTGTGACCAGATTCATGAGCCATAAGGCCTGGGTCAATATCATGTATGGCTGTGACAAATTCTGTTCATACTGCATCGTTCCTTACACCAGAGGAAAGGAACGCTCCAGACAGAAAGAAGATATCATCAGCGAAGTGGAAGAACTGGTAAGACAGGGATACAAGGAAGTCTGTCTCCTCGGTCAGAACGTCAACGCCTATGGCAAGGACCTGAAGATCGACTATACCTTCGGCCATCTTCTGAATGATGTGGCAAAGACCGGCATCGCCAGGATCCGTTTCATGACATCGCATCCCTGGGACTTCGATGATACGATGATAGAGGCCATCAGAAACAATCCGAACATCATGCCATACATCCATCTTCCGATCCAGTCCGGGAATACACAGATCCTGAAGAAGATGAACAGACGCTACAGCAGAGAGGAGTATTTCGCTCTCTTTGACAAACTCAGGGAAGAGCTCCCGGGTTTCGCATTCACGACCGATATCATCGTCGGATTCCCGAACGAATCTGATGAGGCTTTTGAGGATACTTTGAGTGCGGTCGATCATTGCCGCTATGATAATGCGTTCACTTTCATCTATTCAAAAAGGGAAGGGACTCCTGCGGCGGCAATGGAGGACAGCATCGATCGCAAGACGAAGGAAGAGCGACTGCGCAGGCTCAATGAGAAGGTCGCTTTCTATGCCAATCAGAACAATCAGAGATTCAAGGATCAGATCGTTGAAGTCCTGGTCGATGGTCTGTCGAAACGCAATTCGAACGTCTATTCCGGTTATACGCCAGAGAACAAGCTGGTGAATTTCACCGGCGAAGATATCAGGACCGGAGATCTGGTCAAAGTGAAGATCACGGAAGTGATGTCCTTTTCGCTCAATGGCGTCAAGGTCGATTAAGAAAGGGTGAGAACATGAAGAAATGATCTCCAGAAACTTATTGATCGCTGAATAGGTTTTTTGGATCCCTGAAGCGAAGAAGGAGATCATTTTTCATGCTTAAAATAAACGATTTATCGATTACGACATCCAAAGGAAGGAAACTTCTGGAGGGTTTTTCTTTTGTATTGAATGATGGTGACAAGGTCGCTCTGATCGGCGAAGAAGGAAATGGCAAGTCAACGATCCTGAAGATCCTGGCAGATGAGCCGGTCGATTCTTATGTCACTTACAGCGGAACGATAGACAGGATCGGGAAGACCGCTTATCTGCCTCAGAGCATCGAGGAAGAATGCCTGGATCTTCTGATCCCGGATTTCATTTCGGAAGAACTTGATTACAATCATCTCTACACATTGATCGCCAGGACCGGTATCGATCCGGATCTGATCTGCGACAGGAAAGTCAGGACGCTTTCCGGCGGAGAAAAAGTCAAGATCGCTTTACTGAAGGTCCTGTATGATGATCCTGACATTTTGCTGCTGGATGAGCCCACCAATGACCTGGATCTCAAGACGCTGATCTGGCTGGAAGAATTCATAAAGAACTCTGATAAGGCCATGATCTTCATTTCTCATGATGAAGCGCTATTGGAAAACTGTGCCAATGGCATCCTGCATCTGGAACAGCTGAAGAGAAAGAGCGAACCGCATATAACGTACAGCGGCACATCCTACCGGGATTATGTCGAAAACAGGGATGCTTTCATCAGCAGGAACAACATGATCGCAGTCAAAGAAAAAGCACAGCTGAACAAACAGCTGGAAAAGTGGCGTCAGATCTATCAGAAAGTGGAACATCGTCAGTCGACGATCTCACGAGCCGATCCGCATGGCGGCCAGCTTCTGAAGAAAAAGATGCGGGCAGTAAAGTCCCAAGCCAGAAATCTGGAAGCCAAAAAAGAGAGCATGCGCAAGGTCTATGAGCCCGAAGAGGCGATCGACATCTTTTTTGAAGATGTTCAGATGAATCCGGACAAGATCATCCTGGATCTGCATCTGGATGAGCTGAAAGCGGGTGATTCACTGCTCGCCCGCAATGTCGATCTGCTGGTAAGGGGCAAGGACAAGGTCTGTATCATCGCTGATAACGGCATGGGCAAGTCGACACTGATCAGGATCATCGCCGCCATGCTAAGGGAAAGAGAAGATATCAGGACCGGGTACATGCCTCAGGATTACTATGAGGTGATGGATCCTTCTGAAACACCGATCAGTTTTCTCTGGGATGGCAGAAAGATCGAAGAGAAAGGGAAGATCGGTCAGTATCTGGGAGCTTTGAAATTCACCAGTGAAGAGATGGAACACAGGATCGATGACCTTTCACAGGGCCAGAAATGCAAGATCCTGCTGGTCAAAATGATCCTGGATGGCTGTAATGTCCTTGTGCTCGACGAGCCGACCAGGAACCTTTCACCGCTGTCTAATCCACGGATCAGAGAGATCCTGAACGAGTTTAAAGGTACGATCATTTCGGTGTCCCATGACCGAAAGTTTATTGAAGAGGTCGCTGAAAAAGTCTACGAACTGGACAGAGACGGTCTGAGACTTCTTGAATAAAAAGACAGGGAAACTATGCTATAATTTTAGATGAATTTTAAAGGAGATATAATCAGTGCAGAAAATACGTTTAATGGCACTTGGTGGTCTTGACGAAGATGGCAAGAACATGTACCTGGTGGAGATAGATGGTGACATTTTTGTTTTAGAGGCCGGACTGAAATATCCAAGCGAGAGCGAACAGCTGGGAATCGAGTATATCATCCCGGATTTTACATATCTGATCGAACACAAAAACAGGATCAAAGGCCTTTTCATATCCCATGGTCATGACGATGTCATGTCTGCTGTAGGACATCTGCTTACGCAGGTCGATATCGAGGTCTATGCGACAGCCCTTACTGCGAAGCTGCTGGATGAGGAATTCAAACTTCACAAGCTGAAGAACAAACACGTGCATGTCGTAAAACGAAACGATACATTCAAGGTGGCCGGACATGTCATCCATACTTTCCCGGTCATGCAGTCGATCGCAGACGGCGTCGGTTTTGCATTTGAGACCGAATCAGGCCTGATCGTCTATACATCGGAGTTCATCTTCGATTACGACTTCCTGAACAAGGCATTCTCGATGGATATCAACGCTTTGTCGGAACTGGGCCAGAAAAATGTCCTGGTCATGATGTCCGAATCTACCGGATCGAAACGGCCGGGCTATACGGCGCCGAAGCACAGGATCAGTGAACATGTCGAACACTATTTTGAGGAAAACGATCGTCGTATCCTGATCACGCTTTACAGGCAGAACCTGTTCAGGATCATGGAAATACTGGAGCTGGCAGCAAAGTATAACAAAAAGGTCTTTTTCTACAACGATGAACATATCAAACTGCTGAAAACGGTCGATGACATGGGATACTACAAGATCCCTCGGAATGTCATCATCACCAAAGAAGAGTTCAGCAATGATCTTAAGGATGTCGTGGTCGTCGTTTCCGGCTCAGGAAATCAGGTCTTCAAGCTGATGAACAATATCGCGATCGGCGAAGATGATCTGGTCGAACTTAGAAAACAGGATATCGTCCTGATCGTTTCACCTGTCGTTCCGGGAACGGAAAAAGATGCGACAACGATGGAAAACGACCTCTTCAAGGCGGATGTGCAGATCTACAAGCTGAATGCAAAAGAGATCCTCTCGATGCATGCGTCGATCGAAGACCTGAAGATGATGCTGTATCTGATCAGGCCGAAGTATTATCTGCCAATCAAGGGTGAATACTCGGATCTGATTTCCAACGCCGATATCGCCGTATCCATGGGCTATACGCCGGACAAGATCATCATCCTGGACAACGGGCAGTTTGCGGATTTTGAAGGAAGCCGTCTGGCTTCGACCGCAAATCAGATCGAACTGGAAGATAAAGCGATCGACGCTTCCGACATGCGGAATGTTTCCGGCATGGTTTTGAGAGACAGAGAGAAGCTTTCTACGGATGGTGCTATAATCTGTGGTGTGGTCCTCGATTTCAAGACAAAGAAAGTGATCGGAGGTCCTGATATCCAGTCAAGAGGCGTCATCTATCTCAAGGATGCCGACCATATACTGGCTGAAATTGGAAATATACTGATCTCCACGATCAAGAAGAATGTGGAAGAAGGAACTTACGAGAATATGCAGGTGAGGATGGAGGCCAGAGAGCTGATCTCCCGTTATGTCATGCGTACGACCGGCAAAGCGCCTATGATCCTTCCGGCCATCGTAGAGATCAATCTGGGTGAGGAAAGTGGCAAGGAAAACTAAGAAAGAACTGGCAAAGATAGAAGAGAACAAAAGGACGATGTGGCTCATCGTCTCTTTGCTGATAGGCATACTGATCGTTTTCACCGTCTTCAAGATGGGTAGACTTGGCAGGACCATCAGCAATCTTTTGACGTACCTGCTTGGGTCGCTCTATATCATTCCTCTTCTTTGTTTATTTGGCTACGGGGTCTATTACATCTTTTTTCAGAAGAGATTTCCGCGTTCCACAAAGACGATCGCCGGGCTTTATGTGGCAAACATCTTCGTCATCCTTCTGAATTCCTTCATTTGCGATGAGACTGATTCACTGCCTTTGTTCAGGAAGTACCTGCTCGATAAGGCTCCTCTCGTATTCGGTGAGGCTGTTCTGGAGAAAACAGGCGGTCTTCTGGGGAATCTGCTATATGCTCTGTTCACTGGCCTGACTACAAGGAACGGAACTCTGATCATCATCGTCATGGCTTTGATCATTGCCGCGATCCTGATCATTCCGCTCGAGACCTATCGCATGCTGTTCCATGATGCCAAAGATTTCACTTCTACCCAGCACGAAGAACTGAAGAAACGCCGTGAGCAGCAAAGGATACAGGCCGCCAAAGCGGAAGAGGAACGCAAGGCCCGCCAGGCCGAGCGGATGGCTCTTCTTGCCGAACAGGAGGAGGCAGAAAGACAGAAGAGAGAAGAACTCGCCAGGCTGAAAGAAGAAAGAGCGCTGGAAGAAGAGAGGATCAGGAAAGAAAAGGCGATCGAAGCCGAAAAGATCAGGCAGAGAGAGTCGATCCTTTCCAAATCGCCAACTTTCATCAATCTGAATGAAAAAGAGATCTACGGAGACCGGCGCGAAGCTAAAGTTGAGAAACAGGAAGAAACCGTCCAGACAAAGGCGGATATCCTGACTGAAAAGAAGGAAGAAGAGGCGGCTCCAAAGACTTTGAGACGCAAAAAAGGAAACTCGTCCTATCGGCTGCCTAAACCATATGATGATTTTCTGGAGGCTTCAGTTTCCAATTCTTCCAGTGTGAACAAGACTTCCGCCGCCGTAAAAGGTGAGCGGGTGATCGAGATCCTGAAGAATTTCAATATCGAAGCGCAGCTGCTCAATACCTATATCGGTCCATCTGTCACAAAATTCGAGATCAAGCCGGATTCCTCCGTCAAGATCAACAAGATCATGAACATTTCGGACAACATCAAGATGGAACTGGCGGCCAAAGATATCCGAATCGAAGCGCCGATCCCCGGAAGAAGCGCTGTCGGCATCGAGATCCCGAATGTCGAACCAATACCCGTCAAGATGCTCGATCTGATCAAAAACATCCCGGCAGACAAGAGGAATGTGCCTCTTCTCTTCGCCTTGGGAAAGGATCTGATGGGAAAGCCGGTCTTCTGCGATCTGGCAAAAATGCCCCATCTGCTGATCGCCGGTGCAACAGGTTCCGGAAAATCGGTATGCATCAATTCCATCATCATTTCCATGCTGCTCAGAACACATCCGGATGATGTCAAACTTGTCCTGGTCGATCCGAAAAAGGTCGAGTTTACCCCATATAAAGATATCCCGCATCTGCTTTGGCCGATCATTGATGATCCGCAGATGGCTTCGAACATGCTCAAGAAGGTCGTTGTCATCATGGAAGAGAGATATGATGCCTTTGCGACTGCCGGCGTCAGAAACATCGATGGTTTCAATCATTTCGTCAGCGATTACAATGCCAATCTGAAAGCGGGCGAAGAGCCGATGAACAAGCTGCCTTACATGGTCGTCATCATTGACGAGCTGGCTGACCTGATGGCCATAGCCGGAAAAGATGTCGAACTTTCCATACAGCGTATCACACAGCTGGCAAGAGCCTCAGGCATCCATCTGATCGTCGCTACACAAAGGCCATCGACAGATGTCATCACAGGTCTGATCAAGTCCAATATCCCATCGAGGATCTCGTTCGCTGTCGCTTCTTCAATAGATTCCCGTACGATCCTGGATCAGACAGGAGCGGAAAGGCTGCTCGGAAATGGCGATATGCTCTATTATCCGCAAGGCGAGACAGCTCCGATCAGGATGCAGGGTGTCTATGTGACTGACAGAGAGATCGCCAAGGTGACTTCATATGTCAAACAGCAGGCAAAACCGGAGTATGAAGATTCTTATTATGAGTTCGTGACAAATATGAGCGGCACGACCGTCATGTCTAATGGCGCCGGAGCCGATTCCATGGATTCTCTCTATGACGAGGTCGTGGAATTTGTCAGAGCGCAACAGAAGGCTTCCACTTCACTGCTTCAGAGAAGGTTTGGTATCGGTTATAACCGTGCTGCCAGGCTGATCGATACACTGGAAGACAGAGGCGTCATCGGCCCTGCCAACGGTTCAAAGCCTCGAGAAGTCTATCTGAAAGAGGATGAGGAAGATATCTGATCACTGAATGATATGCCCGGAGATCTCCGGGCTTTTTTCTTTTTTTTGTGTTTTCCACTTTTCCACGTTGAGAAAGGGAAAAAGTTGAATAGAAAAAAGGGAATCACGGACCGGATTTTCGTGCTAGATTATAGGTACAGGTAAACTAGAAAGGAGGTCAATGAACGGATTTTATCTCGTAGGAAGGATCTGTTTCGAACCTGAAAAGATGCTGACATCCGGCGGATTGCCGATGTGCCGTCTCTATATCGCAGTCAACAAATCCGGCAAGGAAAACAGTGAAGAAAACGACATTTTTGAAGTCGTCGTATTCAGAAACCTTGCGGAAATGAACTATCAGAAAGGACAGCTGGTAGCTGTGAACGGGAAGGTGCAAGCGAACAATTTTGAAAAGGAAGGAAATGTATATTATCATGCCAATCTGCTGGGTAATTCCCTGAGCATCCTATCCTGAAAGGATCCCTGTGAAAATGTCGTGAACCCCATTATTTGGACAAGTAGTTTAAACTAACTCAATGATAAGGCCTGTCTCCTTGCTTCACAAGGGGTAAGGCCTTTTAATTTGACCTTGATGCGTTTTGTATTGTAGTAATCGATATAGTCTTCGATGGCTTTCTTCAGCTGATCCAGTGTCTTGAATTCATATTCATGGCCATAGAACATCTCGTTCTTGAGTTTGCCGAAGAAGTTCTCGATCGGAGCGTTGTCCAAGCAGTTGCCTTTCCTGGACATGGACTGGATGATGCCCTTGTCCTTTAAGGCTCTGTGCCACGGCTGCATCTGGTATTGCCAGCCCTGATCGGAGTGGAATATGAGGCCTTTTAGATCTTCGAATCTGCTGAAGGCCTTGTCCAGCAGTCTTTTCTGCTGTGAGAAATCAGGAGAAACAGAGACGTCATAGGCGATGATCTCATCGTTGTACATATCCAGGACAGGAGCCAGATAAAGCTTTCCGGCAGGGATATGGAATTCAGATACATCGGTTGACCATTTTTCGTTTGGCTTTGATGCATTGAAATCCCGGACATATTTCGTCTTATGGTTCTTTTCGTCGACTTCCTTATGGATAAGCAGATTCTTCACCGCACCGTTCATGTCACCTTTATAGGACTTATATCTGGCTTTCGGTGTAAGACCAAAGAGTCCGAGCTCCTTCATGATCCTTCTGACCTTCTTGTGGTTGATGATCTGACCCCTGTTTCTTAGTTCCAGTGTGATCCTTCTGTAGCCGTATCTGCCCTTATTCTCATTGAAGATATCACTGATGAGCTGCTTCAGCTTCGCATCCTTATCTTCATCCATATGGGAACGCACATAGTAATAGGTCGATCTTTTAACACCGGATATCATCAGCAGCAGCACCAGGGGATATTCTTGCCTTAGTTCAGATACTGCCATCACTTTTTCTTTGATTCGCGCTTCTTCCTTTCCTGAACTAAGGCATTCAATTTTTTTAGGTAGGCTACCTCCGCTTCAAGCTCCTTATTCTTCTTTTCCAGAACTCTGATCCTGGCTTTGTCGGCGGATTCAGGCTTTATCTCACCATTATCTTTGTTTACCGTCTCATTTACAGCTCCATCTTCTTTCTTCATCTTAGGCGGTCTTCCTTTCTTCTTATCGATAAGACCATTATAACCGTCTTTTTCATAGCGCTTGAGCCAGGATCTGATCATGGATGGACGGATATTGTTGGCGATTGCCAAAGACCCCTTGGATTCTCCGTTTCGACACCGGTTGATGATCTCCATTTTGAATTCCGGAGAATACTTCCGGTATGGCTTCCTGATCAAAGCAGCTTCTCCATAGACACCGTATTTGCGTATCAGCCGTTCAATAATCGAAACATCGACATTGTACATCCTGGCCAGCTTGGCTTGTGAAACACCTGCTTCCTTGTTTAATCTGATGATCTCCCGTTTGTCGTCATCACTCAATTTCATATAAAAGAACCCTCCTGTCTGGCTTGAATCCTGGATGTCAGGTTACCCTGATATCCAGGATCAATGTGTCCAAACAATTGGGTTCAGTTCAAAAACAGGGATTTTCTTATATTTCAAATGGCATGTGTAATATAATAATTGTATGTTTGATTCATTACAGGAAAAATTAACCAAGACTTTACGAAATGTTCAGGGCAAGGGACGCCTTTCTGAACGCAATATGGAAGATACCCTGAAGGAGATCAGGGTCGCTTTACTGGAATCTGATGTCAACTACAACGTCGTCAAGAACTTTCTTGAAAGGGTGAGACAGGAATCCATCGGACAGGATGTTCTGAATTCTGTCGAACCGGGACAGCTTCTGGTCAAGATCGTTCACGATGAGATCATCAGGCTGCTCGGCGATGAAGACAGCAGTCTCAACTTTGCGCCAGAAGGTCTGACGAAGATCATGATCGTTGGTCTGCAGGGTACAGGTAAGACGACGCAGGCGGGCAAACTGGCGAATCTTCTGAAGAAACAGGGACGCAAGCCTATGCTGCTGGCAGCAGATATCATCCGACCGGCAGCCATAGAACAGCTGCAGACTCTTGGCAAGCAGATCGATGTTGAAGTCTATTCTGAAGGAACGGATGTCGAGGTCCTGAAACAGGTCGAAAGAGGCATCAGCTATGCCGGATCGAAGGGCTACGATACAGTCCTGATCGATACAGCAGGCCGTCTGCAGATCGATGAAGAGCTGATGAATGAGCTCAAGAACATCAAGGATCTCATCCATCCGGAAGAGATCCTGCTGACTGTTGATGCAATGACTGGCCAGGATATCGTCAATGTCGCCAATGCGTTCAACGATCTTCTGAAAGTGACAGGCCTGATCCTGACCAAATTTGATGGCGATTCTAAGGGTGGTGCAGCTCTGTCTGTCAAAGCTGTGACGGGTGTGCCGATCAAATATACGGGCGTCGGTGAAAAGATCTCTGATCTGGAGACCTTCCATCCGGATCGTCTTGCCCAAAGGATCCTGGGCATGGGCGATGTCGTCTCATTCGTTGAGAAGGCACAGGAAGAGATGGACATGAAGAAGGCGGAAGAGACCGCCAACCGTCTGATGGCTGGCAAGTTCACGATGGATGATCTGCTCAATTCCATCGAACAGTCACGCAAGCTCGGACCGATCTCTTCTCTATTAAGGATGATGCCGGGCATGTCTGAGATGGCCAATGCCGTCAATGATGCGGATGCGGATGATCAGCTCAAGAAGATCAAAGCCATTATCCAGTCGATGACCCCGGCCGAGAGAGAAGATCCTTCGATCATGCGCTCATCTCATAAGAGAAGGATCGCAAAGGGTTCCGGAACAAAAGTGGAGGATGTCAATAAGCTCTGCAATCAGTATGACAAGATGAAGAAGCTCATGAAGAACCTGTCACAGATGCAGTCTTTATTCAGGATGTAGGGATGTGCGGACGTTATGATTTCGGGCTTAGCTCTTCAAAGAAGGGCAAGCAGATCAGAGAGAGAGCCGAAAAAATGAACCTCGTCTTTAAGGAAGGCGAGGTTTTTCCTAATGATGATGTCCTTTGCATGATCCCTGTCGGTTCAAAGATCGATCTTTCAGTCAAGAAATGGGGCATCAAAAACAAGTCTTTTCAGATCAATGCCCGTGTCGAATCTCTTGATGACAGGCCTTCCTATGCATCGATGAAGGATAAGCGTTGCGCTGTCATCTGCAACGGCTTCTATGAGTGGGACAGCGAAAAGAACAAATACTACGTGAATACAGAAGATGAGTATATTTATCTCGCCTGCATATTCAACGATGCCGATGAACTGCTGATACTGACCAAGGCCGCCGAAGGAGACTTTGCCAGGATCCATTCCCGTACGCCGATCATCATGGATCAAGGCGAAATGCTCAGATTCATTCATAATGAGACAGGTACGATCAGGGAAAAGAAGCTTCATTTCCAGATCAAAGATGACGAACTGAAACTATTTTAAGGGGTCAAGTAAAAATACTTGACTCTTCTGTTTAAATGTGTCATTATAGTGAAGCATATTAAAGGAGAATTATTATGGTTAAACTTAGATTAAAAAGAATGGGTGCCAAGAAAGTACCTTTCTACCGTATCGTTGCTGCTGATTCCAGAGCAAGAAGAGACGGCAGAGATATCGATACGATCGGAACATATGATCCGACAAAGCAGCCTGCAATCGTAGCGATCGACGAAGAGAAAGCATTGAACTGGTTGAACAAAGGTGCTGTTCCTACCGACACAGTCCGTTCCTTACTGGCTAAGAACGGCACGATGAAGAAGTATATCGATTCCAAGAAAAGCAAATAATGATCGACTTAGAAAAAGTTCTCTTAAACATCGTTAAGCCTTTATGCACAGACCCTGAATCTGTCATGGTCAAGCAGATGGAGAGTCTCAACGATAATGAACTGCTCTTATATGTCTATGCACCGAGCGAGGATATCGCCAGGCTCATCGGCAAGAAGGGCACTATGGCAAACTCTATTCGTCAAATGCTGCAGGTGGCATCAAAGATCGAAAACAAGAGGATATCGATCAAGTTTGAGGCTTTGTAAAAGAGGTGAACGTTCATCTCTTTTTCTATATAATTGGTGACATATGGAATATGTATTGATAGGAAAGATAGTAAATACCTTCGGTATCAAGGGGGAGCTCAAAGTCGACTCTTATACCGATTTTGCACAGGAACGTTTCAAGAAAGACTCGACCGTGTATATCGGTGAAGAACATCTGCCGGTAAAGGTCCTTCGTTACAGGGAACATAAGGGTTTTCTTCTGGTCGCTTTCAAAGATCTTGAAGATATCAATCTTGTTGAGAGATTCAAGAACAGGATGCTGTATAAAGCCAAGGCGGACATCAAACCGTTGAAGAAAGGGGAATACTATTTCTCTGACCTGATCGACCTGGATGTTTACGTGGAAGGTGAACTGATCGGAAAGGTCCTGAGAGTGGAAGAAGGGCTGGCGAACAACAATCTCCGCATCCTGAAGGATTCGGATCGCAAGGAATATCTGGTCCCGTTCATCCCGGTCTTTATCGAAAATGTCGATCTGGAAGCAAAAAGGATCGATGTCATCCGGATGGAAGGTCTCTTATGAAGATCACGGTCCTGACTTTGTTTCCGGAGATGTATGAAGGTTTTCTGAACGCTTCGATCATCAAGCGGATCATCGATAAGGGTCTGGCACAGATCAAGGTCGTCAACATCAGGGATTATTCGATGGATAAGCATCATCACGTGGATGATACTCCCTACGGAGGTGGCGCCGGCATGCTGATGAAGGTGGATGTCGTACACAGAGCGCTCTTAGACAATATCAGCGATGATCACACTTATGCGCTGCTGACTTCACCGAAGGCGCATCCTTTGAAACAGGAAGATCTGGAGCGTCTGTCAAAACTGGATGAGTTCGTCATCATCTGCGGACACTATGAGGGTATCGATACCCGCATAGAGAGATATATCGATGAAAAGATCTCCATCGGCGATTACATCCTGACGGGAGGTGAATTGCCTTCCATGGTGATCATCGATGGCATATTGAGACTTCTGGATGAGGGGATCTCCTGTGAATCCTTGAAGGAAGAGTCATTTACCGATGGCTTGCTGGAATATCCGCAGTATACCCGTCCGGTCGAATATAACGGCGATCGGGTCCCGGATGTGCTGCAGAACGGAAATCACAAAGAGATCGCCAGATTCAATCTGAAGATGGCTCTGAAGGAGACGCTGCTGAACAGGCCGGATCTGCTGGAGAAGAGGGAGCTGAGTCTTGAAGAAAGACAGCTTCTCTCCGAGATCGTCACTGAGATGCAGAACAAGGCGTAAAAATGTTCTTTTTGCTGCTTTGCGGCAATAACGGAGAAAACTGTGCGTTTTTTGAAGAAATCGTTTGATTTCAGGTTTCTTTTATGGTAAAGTTATTAAGCGCTGTTCCGCTTTTCTTTATGATTATGAACAGATGTCTATATTTTGAAAAAGGAGAAATAAGATGAATTTAGGTTTAGTTAGTGAAATTACTAAAGACCAGATGAAGTCAGATGTTCCCGCTCTTGCTCCCGGACAGACTGTTCGTGTTGATGTCAAGATCAAGGAAGGTGACAAATCCCGTATCCAGGCTTACGAAGGTGTCGTAACAAAGGTCCAGGGTTCTGGTATCGGCCAGACTTTCACAGTCAGAAAGATCTCTTCAGGTGTCGGCGTTGAAAGGACATTCCCTGTACATTCACCGATCATCGACAAGATCACTGTTCTGCGTATCGGTAAAGTCAGAAGAGCGAAACTGTTCTATCTGAGAAATCGTTCAGGCAAATCCGCCAAGATCAAGGAAGTCAGATAATTTCTCTAAAAGCCGTCAAAAGCGGCTTTTCTTATGAGTATAATAGTAAATGATGAAAAAAGGTTTTTTTGCGGAGCTATTCTGGTTCATTATAAAAGCACTTGCTCTGGTGCTGATTTTGATCAATTTCGTTTTCATGCCTTGCGTCGTCAACGGCAGCAGCATGTATCCTACGTATAAAGAAGGGGAATATGGCTATTCCTTCATCATCACCAAGATGTTTGGCATCGATCGTTTCGATACTGCGGTCATCAGGATCGAGGCTCCTACCGATGAAAAGCTGCTTGTGAAAAGGGTGATAGGTCTGCCCGGTGAGACGGTCGAATATATCGACAACAAGCTATATATCGATGGAGCTTTCATCGAGGAACCTTTCCTGAAGGAAGTGACGACGCAGGATTTCAAGATCGAGCTGGGAAGTGATGAATACTATTGCATGGGCGATAACCGCAATGTATCCCGTGATTCACGTTTTTACGGTCCTTTCAAAGCGGGACAGATCTTGTCGACACACCTTCTGGTCATCTATCCTTTTGATCAGCTTGGTTTCAACAAATAGTTATGAAACTGACTGTTCTGGTCGATAATTATACATATATCGATATGTATTATTTGGGCGAGCCTGCCCTCAGTTTTTATATTGAAGACGGGGATAAAAAGTTCCTCTTTGACAGCGCTTATTCAGATGTCTTTATCAAGAATGCTTCAAAGATGAAGATCGAACTTCAGGAGCTGAACGCCATGATCCTGTCACACGGACATAACGATCACAGTGGCGGACTTCAGTATCTGAGAAAGACCCATAAGGGGTTGAGGATCATTGCCCATCCTGATGCCTTTGCATACAGGCAGGATGATACTGGTCTTCCGATCGGATCTCCTCTTTCTCTTGATGAAGTATCAAAAGGATTCGATCTTTCTTTCAGCAAAGAACCTTTGAGGATATCGGAACATCTTTATTATCTCGGTCAGATCGAAGGATGCTTTGATTTTGAAAAACGTTATCCGATCGGCAAGAAGATCTATGAAGATCTGTTGAGCGATGATTACATCCTGGATGATACAGCCTTGGCATACAAAGGGAAAGATGGCCTTTTTATCATAACTGGCTGTTCTCATTCGGGTATCTGCAATATTATCGAACAGGCCAAAAGAGTCTGCAATGATCAAAGGATCACAGGTGTGATAGGCGGTTTCCATCTTTTTGAGAACGATGAGCGTCTGCAGGCTACGATCGATTATCTTGCAGCCAATGAGATCAGGATGCTGTATCCGTGTCATTGCGTGTCTTTGAAGGCGAAGACGGAAATGGCTAAAAGACTGGAGATCAATGAAGTCGGTGTTGGACTGGAAGTGGAGATAGACTGATGAGTGAAAACATGAACAAGATCAACTGGTATCCGGGCCATATGGCGAAAGCCAGAAGGCAGATGGAAGAACAGCTCAAACTTGTGGATATCGTCATAGAGCTCAGGGATGCGCGCATCCCTGAAGCCAGTGCCAATCCGATGCTGCAGGAGCTTTCGAAAAATAAACCGGTGCTTATCATATTGAATAAGGCTGATCTGGCCGATGAGAAAAAGAGCCTTGCGTGGAAAGACAGATTTGAGCATTGCCTGATCGTTGATTCCACTTCCGACAATCTGAGCAAGACAGTCGTCAACGAGGTGAAACTGATCCTGAAAGACAAGCTTGAAAGGGCGAAAGCCAGAGGGATCCGTAAAAAGGTCTTAAGGGCAATGATCGTGGGCATTCCCAATGTCGGAAAATCCACTTTCATCAACAACATCGTGAAAAAGAAAGTTGCCAAAGCAGAGAACAGACCTGGTGTCACGAAAGCTCTGCAATGGATCCGCATCAACGAGGACGTGGAACTTCTTGATACGCCGGGCGTTTTATGGCCTAAGATCGATGATCAGGAAAACGCAAGACTGCTGGCTCTGATCGGTTCGATCAACGATGACATCCTGGACAAAGAAGATCTGGTCCGCTTCGGTCTGGATTATCTCAGACAGATCTACCCGGGCCTGATCGCAAAAAGATATGGTATAGATGAGAACAGTCAGGATCTTCTGGAGAAGATCGCTTTTGAAAAACTCTGGCTGATCAGTGATGATGAGATCAATCTGCCTAAGGCAGTTGATGCGATCCTCAAGGACATCAGAGGAAACAAGATAGGAAGGATCACCTGGCAGGATGCTGGAGAATAAATACGAGACACTTTGCTGGGAGAAAGATGAATACGTGATGGGGATCGATGAAGCAGGGCGCGGTCCTTTATGTGGTCCTCTGGTCGTGGCCTGCTGCGTGTTTCCGATCAATTACGTCAATGAACTGATCGATGATTCCAAGAAGCTGACTGAGAAAAAAAGGGAATTGCTGTTCAAACAGATCATCAAGGATGCGCATCATTATGCTTTCAGTATCGTTTCTCCATCCGATATCGACAGGTATGACATCTATCACGCCACGCAAAGAGCGATGATACAGCTTTCCATGTCGACGAACATCCATTCCCTGACGATCACGGATGCGATGCCGCTGGATCGTTATGATACTGTCAGCATCATCAAAGGAGATGCGAAGTCGATATCGATCGCCGGCGCAAGCATACTTGCCAAGGTGCTCAGAGACCATATCATGATGGGCTATGATGTGCTGTATCCGCAATATGAATACAGGAATCATAAAGGCTACGGCACAAAAAGGCACCTCGAACTGATGGATGAATACGGGATCAATGAACTGTATCGCATGTCTTTCAGGCCGTGCCGGGACAGACAGCTGAAATTATTTTAAAAAAGATTAGGATTTTCGGTTTTTTCTGCAAATAATGTATTGATGAACAGAGAAAAACTGATCTCCTATTCTTTTTATTGTGGCGGAGAGTATGGTGAGATCCTGAAGGCAGTCCGGGAAGACAGGGATGTGCGATGCTTGAGGATCGAAAATGCTCTGACGATATTCGATGATGGATATCCAAAGGAACTGCTGGATCTGAAGTATCCGCCTTTTGTTCTGTACTACAAAGGTGATCTGAAGCTTTTATGCGAAGAAAAATATGCGATCGTCGGTTCCAGAGATCCCTGTGCCTATGCCTTGAAGGCGACGGAAGGTCTGGCCAGACATCACAAAGACAAGGTCCTTGTCTCCGGACTGGCAAAGGGGATCGATGCCTGCGCACACAGAAACGCAGAAAAAACGATCGGCATTCTGGGCTGTGGCATTGATTACATCTATCCCAGATGCAATGAAGATCTGATCAGGGATGTCGCTGAGAGGGGACTCATCCTTTCCGAGTATCCCTCTCTCAGCAAACCTCTTGCCTTTCATTTCCCGTTCCGGAACCGCATCATAGCCGCTTTGTCACAGAAGGTCTGCATCATGCAAAGCAGAGCGCGTTCCGGGACGATGACAAGTGTCAATGAAGCGCTGGAACTGGGCAGGCAGATCTGCGTCCTTCCATATGATATATTCACGGAAGAAGGCGTTCAGAACAATCAGATGATCTATGAAGGTGCCCAGCCCATCCTGCGCGAAGAAATTGCATTTTGATTTCATTTGTGTAAATATAATGATTTGTAAAAGGTAACAATATGAAAAATCTGGTAATCGTAGAATCCCCGTCAAAATCAAAGACGATCGAAAAATACCTTGGAAAGGATTTCAAAGTCACTTCTTCCAAGGGACATATATGCGACCTGGCGACGAAAGGCAAGGAAGGCCTCGGCGTCGACGTCGAGAATGATTTCAAACCTACTTATGAGGTCTCTGCAGATAAAAAGAGCGTTGTTTCCGATCTGAAAAAGATGGTCAAAGACGCTGATTTCGTCTATCTGGCAACTGACCCTGATAGGGAAGGAGAGGCGATCTCCTGGCATCTGGCAAGAGAGCTTGGACTAAAGCTCGATGAGAACAACCGTATCGTTTTCAACGAGATCACAAAGAACGCTGTCCTGAAGGCTTTAGAAGAACCAAGGACGATCGATATGGCACTGGTCAGGTCACAGGAGACCAGAAGGATCCTGGACAGGATCATCGGTTTCAAGTTGTCCAAACTGCTTCAGAAGAAGATCGGTTCCAAATCTGCGGGAAGAGTGCAGTCGATCGCTTTGCGCATGATCTGTGACCGCGAGAAAGAGATCGAAGCTTTTGTGCCTGAGGAATACTGGACGATCACAGCCGATCTCGGAAAGAAGATGTTGGCCGCTTTGAGCAGGTATCAGGGGAAAAAGATCGAGATCAAAAACGAAGCGGAAGCAGACGCCATTTTAAAGGCCCTGTCAGAGGAATTCCTTCTGCAGGATATCAGCGAGAAGAGCAAGAAAAGAGCGGCTTATCTGCCGTTTATCACCTCGACATTGCAGCAGGAGGCTTCGACCAAACTCGGCTTTACTTCCAAAAAGACCATGATGGTCGCTCAGTCTCTCTATGAAGGTGTCGAACTGGCAAACGGTGCACAGGGTCTCATCACTTATATGCGTACCGATTCAACGAGGCTTTCCAACGAATTCGTTGCTGCCGCTTACGATAAGATCGGGAAGGAATTTGGAAAAGAATACAAAGGCTTTTACCGTGTCAAGAACGATGGGACATCCCAGGATGCCCATGAAGCGATCAGACCGACCAGTCTGGCCAATGAGCCGGAAGCGATCAGGCAATACCTGAGCAACGATCAGTATAAGCTGTATCGTTTCATTTATTACCGTGCCCTCGCATCCCTGATGAAAGAAGCTGTCTTCAAATCCGTCACTTACAGTTTTGATAACAATGGTTACGAATTCACAGTCAGCGGTTCCAAGATGGAATTTGACGGTTTCCTTAAAGTCTATGGTGATTATGACGGTTCCAAAGATATCATCCTGCCTAAACTTGAAAAGGGAGACATCCTGAAAGCGAAGAAGATCGAAAAGGAACAGCATTTCACTGAAGGACCGAGCCGTTATACAGAAGCGAAGCTGATCAAAGCGCTGGAAGAAGAAGGTGTTGGCAGACCTTCGACTTATGCGACGATCATCGATACGATAGAAAAGCGCAATTATGTAGAATACAAAAAGGCATCTGATTCGGGCAAAACGAAGTATTTCTTCCCGACCCGTCAGGGCATTCTGACAGATGAAAAACTGCGGGAGTATTTCCGGCAGGTGATCAATATCAAATATACGGCGGAAATGGAATCCGAACTGGATGAGATCGCTGAAGACAAACTTGATTCGACAGCATCTCTGAGAGCTTTTTATGACCGTTTCCAGCCACTGGTGGATTCCGCATATGAGAAGATGGAAAAGGTCCAGCCTGAAAAGACCGGCGAGACCTGTCCTGAATGCGGCGGCGATGTCGTGATCAGGAACGGACGTTTCGGCAAATTCAAATCATGCATCAACTATCCGACCTGCAAATGGCATGAATCCCTCGTCAAGAAAGAGGAACCCGAAGAGATCGGCAGGACCTGTCCGGAGTGCGGAATGCCTTTGCTGAAGCGTAAATCACGTTACGGCAATTATTTCATTGGCTGTTCCAATTATCCGAAATGCAAGTATATCGAATCGATCGATTCAGAACAGCCGAAGAGATTCTATCGCAGAAAGAAAAAATAATGAAAGTGAGAGTAATCGGTGCAGGCCTTGCCGGATCAGAAGCTGCCTTTCAGTTGGCTGAAAGGGGTTTTGATGTCGAACTTTATGAACAGAAACCGGTCAAAAAACATCCGGCATTCAAGACAGATGATTTTGCTGAACTGATCTGTTCAAATTCCCTCAGAAGCGACGATCTGGGCAATGCGGTTGGCCTTTTGAAGCAGGAGATGCGCATCCTTCATTCGCTGATCATGGAAGCGGCCGACATCTATCGCATCCCTGCCGGAAAATCTCTGGCCGTCGATCGTCAGGGCTTTTCTGCGTATATCACAAAAAGGATCGTTGAACACCCGAAGATAAAAGTGATCTATGAAGAAGTCACAAAGCTCGATGAAGACGTTGCAACGATCATTGCCGCCGGACCCTTGTGTGAAGGACCTCTTGCCCAAGAGATCGCCGGCTTGTGTGGAAATGATTTCCTGCATTTCTATGATGCGGTCTCACCGATCGTGGAGAAAGATTCCATCGATTTCGATCACGCCTACTACAAGTCCCGCTATGACGAGGAGAATCCCGGAGACTATATCAACTGTCCTTTGAACAGAGAAGAGTTCCAGGTCTTCTATGATGCGGTATTGAACGCCAGGAAGATCGCGGTCCACGATATCGATGACGAGAAGTATTTTGAAGGCTGCATGCCTTTTGAAGAGATGGCAAGAAGGGGATATAAGACCCTTCTCTTTGGTCCGATGAAACCGGTCGGGCTGGAGCATGACGGTGTCAAACCTTATGCGGTCGTTCAGCTGAGAAAAGATAATGCGATCGACACCTTGTATAATGTCGTCGGCTTCCAGACGCATCTGACTTTCGGCTCTCAGGAAGAAGTCTTGAAGACCGTTCCTGCATTGAAGAATGTCAGGATCGTCAGATACGGCGTCATGCATCGGAACACCTATCTGAATTCACCTAACATCATCAATGACAAGTATCAGTTCATCGATCATCCGAATTTTTTCATTGCCGGCCAGATCTCGGGTGTTGAAGGCTATGTCGAATCTGCAGCCAGCGGATTATATGCGGCTTTGAATCTGGCTCAGTATCTGTGGGGACAGATCCGTTATGAACTCGGTCCGGATACGATGATCGGCGCCATGGCTTCGTATATTTCGGACAGGAACATCACAAAGCTGCAGCCGATGAACGCCAATTTCGGCATCTTCCGTTATGAATACGATGGTCCGAAATCCGAAAAAAAGAAAGTCTATGCTGAACATGCACTAGAGACTGTTGAAGAGTATGCAAGACATGTATAAGACTCTTGATGAGTTCATCCGTTATATGTATGACAAGAGGACTGGTTCCGATCGGACGGCCGATTCCTATTACCGGGATGTTTCCCGGTTTATTGCTTTTCTGGAGAAGGAAGGCATAGATGATCTGTCTTCCGTTGATAAGAACGTCGTCTTTGACTATATCGATCTTCTGCGTTCGGGCAAGATCTCAAGGGGCAAGATCTCCAATTCGACCTATGCCCGCAATCTGAGTGCACTTCGTTCCTTCTATCGTTTCCTGAATGAAAGGCATATCTGCGATGAGAATCCTTTTGCCCAGTTCAGGAAGGTCCATGTCGAGAAACATCTGCCTGATGTCCTGACTTTCGATCAGGTCGAAAGACTTTTTGATTCCTTTGATCTGGATGATCCTCTGCAGGTCAGGAACCGCTGTATCCTGGAAACGATCTATGCCTGCGGTCTTCGAATCTCGGAATGCTGCGATCTGCAGACTGACATGATCGACAGAAGAGACCTTTTCCTAAGAGTGATAGGAAAGGGGAACAAAGAAAGGATCGTTCCTTATTATCCGCGTCTCAATGAACTCTTCGATCTGTACGAGCACATGTATCGAAACGATTATGCGGATGATTCCTTTCCTTATTTTTTCGTTTCTCAAAGAAAAGGAAAAATATCGCCAAGAAGTGTTCAACTTCTTCTGGAAAATGCTAGAATAAAAGCTGGACTTGAGATCGCGGTCCATCCGCATATGCTCAGACACTCTTTTGCCACACATCTCCTGGACAACGGTGCAGACCTCAGAACGGTCCAGGAACTGTTGGGACATGAGAATCTGTCGACGACACAGCTCTACACGCATCTGACTTATGATCGTCTGAAGAATGCTGTGGATTCAGCCCATCCGCATGCCAAATGAAAAAACTTAAATTCGATCTGAGATTTTTATATCTGTTCATACCGATGTTCCTGCTGGAGATCATTTTTCATTTTGTCCAGTTCAAGGGCATCGATCTTTTCTCTCTGCTGAGGATATTCCTTTTTGTCAGTTTCCTGTCCTTTTTCGTCAGTCTGGTCTGCAGACC
>JAILBD010000016.1 GCA_024681275.1 Erysipelotrichaceae bacterium | reverse complement strand
GATCTGGCTGGCGCATTACACGGACTGGTCAAGCTACGAGGGACCTTATCAGATCTGGCAGACCTGTGCCTGGGGAAGGATAGAAGGGGTCGAAGAAAACGTCGACCTGGATATACTGTTCAGAGAATGAAAGAGGCTCGTGATCGAGCCTCTGTTTTCTAGTAAGGGAAGGAGAAGGATGTGTTGGCGACCGTGATCATGACGATCAGCAGCGTGTTGACGAAGGCCGCGATGTACATGTTGCCGGTCAGGCGATAGGTCCTGACGGCGATGGTTGAGGTGATGAACATTAGCGGAACGATCGGAAGCAGCAGGATCGGCACCAGCGCGAAGGCCGAAGCGATGAAGGACACGCCGAGTTTTGAGAAGAGCGCCACCCAGGTCGTCGCCTGCAGGAGAGGCGTCGGTGCGTAGGTGATGATCAGCATCAGCAGCGGCGCCAGCATGTTGAAGAAGCCGCAGACCAGGATCTGTTTCCACTGTGAACAGTCTTTGAATGTCGAACGTTTGATCGCCAGGGACTGCACGATGTAGAAGCCGGCATAGAGAGGGATATACTTGACCGCGACCCAGATCTTCTTGAGCGGGAAGCTGCGGATATCGAAGCTCCAGAAGCGGTAGTCGGTCTGGTTGATCAGATCGGCCGCAAAAAGCAGACCGTAAGTGGCAACCGTGACGATGACGCTTAAGAGGACCGTTATCAGCAGATCCGGGACAGAGATCGCGGAACCGAAGTCTTCGAGATCTCCCTTGAGTTTCCTGCCGAAGGCCTTCTTCAAAGAGAAGAGGATGGCAAGAGAACAGCCGATCGACCAGAGGCCGATGCCGCCCGTGGTGTCCTGCGGCCAGAACGGGTTGAGCAGGAGGACATATCCGCCCAGCATCAGCGGGAAGATCAGCAGGCAGTTGATGATGCCTGTTTTGATGTTGGATGAGACGTATCTTTCCGGCCTGTCGAAGTACCTGACTTCTTTTTTGATCTTTGCGAAGACCGGTATCTGGGTGAGCAGGTCGATGAACGGAACGACGAACATGAAGAAGCCGATCAGCCCGACCAGGTTGAAGAGCTCCTTGTAGAACCAGACCTGATCATTATACGGGATGCGAATCGGCGCCGGCATGTAGCGGTCGAAGGCTTCCAGCAGATAGGAGACGACCGTTTTTGAAAAGTGGTTGGTCGCGTGGAACTGGGCGGGATTGTAGAGAGCGACCGAATAGCCGGTCGAAGGGCTCACATAGGCTTTGCCTTCTTCCAGATCGCCTGTCACTTTTGTTTCCAGGATGTTGGAGACCAGATTCTTTGAATTGTCGGAACTTAAAAGCACAGCTGCGTTACCGAAGAAGAACTCGTCGTACTTGGCGGCGATGACGGCCGTGTGGCACAGGAAGGTCTCGCCATTGGTCTTCTGAGCCATCTCGGTCGGATAGTTGCCAACGATGACGCCGGTGTTGACCTTGTTGAACTTGTGCGCCTCTTTCGGATCGACGCCTTTTTTCAGAGCCTCTCTTTCCAGATCGGTATAGTAGGTCATCGTGACGATAGAGTAGGAGCCGCCCATCGAGTGTCCGGTCACGCCGATCTTCGTCTCATCGACGTAGTCCATGGATGCCAGATATTCGATGAAGGTGATCAGACCGTTGGATCTGACGTCCGGGGAATCCTCATAGCCGACGGGAACGTCTGAGTTGCCGTGGGAGAAGTCATCGAGGGAGATGACGACGTAGCCCCTTCTGGCCAGTTCGATGTAGTTGCAGTCCTGCATCTCGCGGTTGTTGAGATAGCCGTGGGAACAGAGCACAGCCGGTGCGGGGTCTTCTGAACTTGCGCTGTCCGGCTTGAAAAGATAAGCCGTGAGCTTTCCGGCAGGCGTCTCGAGCGTGATGTCAGTCATCTCCACTCTTCCAAAGTCGGTCTGCAGCAGTCCGGCGCAGACGATGCTGATGATACATAAAAGCAAAGCGATGATAAGCCTGATCTTATTACCCTTTTTCATCTTGTCCTCCATAATTGATGAATGATATGCTTTCCTGCTTTCATCATAACAACAAAACGATCTTCTTTCCTTTCGGATACTTCTTCCTGAAATACCGATAGAAAAGATGCGCATGAGATATAATGGAGTTGAATGAAAAAAGAACGACCTGTCAACAGTAAGATATTGCAGACGGTTCTGTGTGTGCTGATCTGTCTTTTGATCTTTCCTTTTGCTTTGGTGAAAGGTGAAGAAGGCGGTCTGTGTGAAGCGGGCGGCAAGCACAACGGACCTGTTCAGGTCGATCCGATCTCGCAGGAAGATGGCTATTCCGCCGTCCTCTATGACAATACGAATGGACTGCCGACTTCCGAGGCCAACGACATCGTTCAGACGATAGAGGGTTTCATCTGGATCGGCAGCTACGCCGGCCTGGTGCGCTATGATGGAAGCCGATTTGAAATGATGGGTCCTGAGACCGGGATCACGAGCGTCAAGTGTCTCTGGGTGGACAGCTGTAACAGGCTGTGGGTGGGAACGACCGATAAAGGTGTCGCACTCATCAGTTATGGCGACGTCCGTTTCTGGGATCTGGATGACGGCTTGAAATCCGTTTCTGTCCGTTCCATCGTCGAAGGTCCGGATGGGCTGATCTATGTCGCGACGACCGAAGGCTTGGTGAAGATCGATGAGACCGGTAAGCTGTCCTATGTGGAAGATCTGCGGCTGATCGATGCCTTCCTACATGAACTCCGGCTCGGCGCTGATGGCAGGATCTATGCCGTCAACAATCCCGGCGATATCATCGTGCTCAAGGATGGAAAGGTCGAAAATTTCTATCGTTTTTCTGACAGCGCTTTTCATGGCGTCAACTGCATCCTGCCGGATCCGGAAGATCCGGATCTGGTCTATGTGGAGACGCAGGATGGCAATGTCTACCACGATTCTTTGGACAGCGGTTTTGTTGACAGCGAGCCTATCGATATTGCGCCGTTGGATCAGGTCCAGTCTTTCGAGTACTTTGATGGGAATATATGGATCTGTACCAGGAGCGGGGTCGCAGTCCTGGATAATGAAGGTATCCACGTCATCAAGAACGTTCCGATGAACAACTCCATCGGTCACGTCATGACCGATTATGAAGGCAATCTCTGGTTCACTTCCACGCGCGAAGGCGTGATGAAGATCGTCAAGAACCGTTTCACCGATATCTTTGAACGTTACTCGCTGTC
Organism: Erysipelotrichaceae bacterium; assembly: GCA_024681275.1. The sequence goes on along the minus strand of JAILBD010000016.1, from coordinate 9,555 downwards.
CAATACTGTCGTCAACTCGACCTGCATGTATGACGATGATCTTTTCATCGGCACGGATACCGGCCTGATCGTCGTCGGCAAGGATGGCGTGAAAGAGAAGGTCGCTTTGAATGAAGCTGTTCTTTTGAATGATTCCGGGGAAACAACCGACGATCTCCTGACGCTGCTGAACAACTGCCGCATCCGTTCCATCATCCGCGACAGCAAAGACCGCCTGTGGATCTCCACCTGGAGACACTATGGGCTTCTGCGTTTTGATCACGGTGAGCTGCGTTCCTTCACTCAGAAAGACGGACTGTTTTCAAATTCGATCCGCAGCGTTTACGAATTCGATGACGGCAGCATCGCTGTTGCCGGCAATGGAGGCGTGTGTGTGATCAGAAACGACAGGGTCGTTTCGATCTATGGTGTGAAAGAGGGCATCATCAACACGGACGTCCTCTGTGTCACCCAGGGTGAAAACAGGGATATCATCATCGGTACGGATGGTGCCGGTATCTATATCATCTCCGAGAACGGGATGAAGCACATCGACCACAGAGAGGGACTCACTTCGGAATCGGTGATGCGCATCAAGCCCGACAGAAAACGGGGCGTCTACTGGGTCGTGACGGGCAATTCCCTTTCCTACCTGAATGCGGATTATGAGCTCAAGACGGTCGACAGTTTCCCGTATTTCAACAACTTCGATCTCTATGAGAACAGCAAGGGGGATCTGTGGGTCCTCGCCAGCAACGGCATCTACGTCGCCAAAGCGGAAGACATCCTGAATAAGGAGAGATACGATACTCAGCATTTCTCAATGTCTGACGGTCTGCCATGCATCGCGACCGCCAACTCCTACAGTGAACTGACGAAGGATGGCGATCTCTATATATCCGGGACCAATGGTGTCGGCAAGGTCAACATCGAAGCTCCTTATGAGAGTGTCGCCGATCTGCTTTTCACGGTGCCTTATGTGGATGCGGATGGCGTCAAGATCTATCCGGACGACATCGGAAGGTTCTTTGTGCCGGCGGATACCAAAAAACTGACGATCTACGGTTCCGTATTCAACTACTCGCTGGTCGATCCTCAGGTCTCTTATAAACTGGAAGGTTTTGATGAGGAAAGGACGACGGGCAATGCCAACGAGATCCTGCCGGTCTATTATACGAACCTGCCTGGCGGCACCTATAGTTTCCTTCTGGAGCTGAAGTATTCGATGTCCGATTCAACGATCGGCACGATGGTGCAGATCATCAAGGAAAAGGCGATCTATGAACAGCTCTGGTTCTATATCTATGCAGGTCTCTCAACCCTGATCGTCATAAGCGCTCTGGTCCTGTGGTATGTGGACGAAAGGGAAAAGAAGCTCGAGATCAGACACAAGGAAGAGAGCGAGAAACAGCGGATCGCCAATGAACTGGCGATGGGCAACAGCATCCAGCAGAGCATGCTTCCGCACATCTTCCCGCCATTCCCGGAACGCAACGAGTTCGAACTCTTTGCCAGCATGGATCCGGCCAGGGAAGTCGGCGGCGATTTCTATGACTTCTTCTTTGTGGATGATGATCATCTGTGCATGGTCATGGCCGATGTTTCCGGCAAGGGCATCCCGGGCGCTCTGTTCATGATGGTCTCCAAAGCCATCATCCACAACTCGGCGATGTTTGAAGCCTCTCCGGCAAAGATCCTGACGATATCCAATGAAGCCATCTGTTCCAACAACACGACGCAGATGTTCGTGACGGTCTGGCTGGGCATCCTGGATACTTCAACAGGAAAGCTCGTGGCAGCCAATGCCGGACATGAATATCCGATCGTGAAAGATCCGGAAGGAACTTTCGAGATCCTCAAGGACAAGCACGACTTCGTTCTGGGCGGCATGGAAGACATCATCTACCACGAATATGAGCTGCAGCTTTCGCCTGGCAGCAAGATCTTCCTTTACACGGATGGCATCCCGGAAGCGACTGACGGCAAGAAGAAGATGTTCGGCATGGAAAGGCTTCTGAAAGCATTGAACAAGGAGCCGGAGAAAGATCCGCAGGAGCTCATGGTCAATGTGCGCAAGGCCGTCGACAGTTTCGTCAAAGATGCCGAACAGTTCGATGATCTGACGATGATGTGCCTGGAATACAAGGGTAAAGAGAAATAAAACAAGATCAGAAAGACGGAGTTCAGCTCCGTCTTTCTTTTCTGGTGAAGCAGTATGAGATGCCAATCCACAGGACTTATGCGATAATGGTAGAAGAAGAAAGAGAGAAATGATCATGTTCGTATTCTGGGGAGATGGTTCTCAGGAAGCGAAGGACCTTGTCGATGCGATCATCGTCCGCAGCACCGGGAACTTCAACTGGACGTTTATCTTTATTTTGGCTGTCGTCTTTTACGTGTACTGGTCCGAGTATCAGAAGAAAGACTTCAAGGCGATCGTCGCCGGATTTTCGCTCTATGGCGTGCACTGGCTCTATGAGATCGCAAATGCGGTCATCGCCCATTTTGCCGGCTATCCGCTCTGGTCTGTCAGCAACGCTTCGACGACTTTCATCCTGCTGATCGGCGTCTGCTGGGAGCTTTCGATGATGTTCTCTCTGGCGGGCATCATCTCTTACAAGATGCTGCCGGAAGAGCCAAGCGGGAAGCGCAAATTCTACGGTGCATTAAGCATGGCCTTGTTGTTTGCCCTGTTTGAATCGTTCCTGGCCGGCACCAGCAATCACTCCTTCATCTGGGTCTACAGGTGGTGGGGCGTCCTGCCGGTCTTCATAACGACGTACATCCCGTTTTTTCTTGCAAGCAACTACGTGCCGTATCTGGATAGAAACAGACAGATCAGATTCCTTGGTATCGTGTGGGGACTGGTGGCTTTGTGCCTGGTCACGCTGATACCGATGGGGATCATCTGATAGATGAATGATTAGGAGGAAGAAGATGGAGAACAGACCTTATGTTCCATGGGAACTGATGAATGACTTTATGATCGATGTATTCAAGGCGTATGGAGTACCGGAAGAAGACGCAAAGATCTGCGCGGACGTCCTGCTGGAATCGGACAGAAGGGGCATTGAAAGCCATGGCTGCAACAGATTCAAGCCGATCTATATCGACAGGATCGTCAAAGGCACACTGCTGCCGGTGACAGACCTTGAGATCGTCAAAGAGACACCTACGACAGTGGTCATGGATGCCCACGATGGAATGGGCATGGTGGCTGCGCATGCGATGATGGAAAAGCTGATCGCCAAGGCAAAAGAGAACGGCATGGCCGGCGGCGCCATCCGCAATTCCACGCACTACGGCATTGCCGGATACTGGACCGATATGGCGGCCAAGCAGGGCCTGATCGGCATCACCGGCACCAATGCCAGACCATCGATCGCTCCGACTTTCGGCGTTGAAAACATGCTGGGTACCAACCCGCTGACTTTCTCGCTGCCGACGGATGAGGAGTTCCCGTTCACGCTCGACTGCGCGACTTCGATCGTGCAGAGAGGAAAGATCGAATACTACGCCAGATCCGGCAAAGAGACGCCTGCCGGCATGGTAGTCACACACGATGGTTCCGTGGTCACGGATTCAAAGGCCATCCTGAAGATGCTGACGGAAGGAAAGGCCGCGCTTGCGCCGTTGGGCGGCGGTCCGGGTGATGAGATGTGCGGTTACAAGGGCTACGGCTATGCGACTGTCGTCGAGATCCTTTCATCTGCCTTGGCTGGCGGTGAATTCATGAAGGCACTGAGCGGCGTTTCACCGGAAGGCAAAGCGCAGATGTATCATCTGGGTCATTTCTTCTTCGTCGTCGATCCGGAAGCCTTCATGGGCATCGATACGTTCCGCAGGATCGCCGGCCAGATCTGTCGCGACCTCCGCGCCAGCATGAAGGCACCGGGACACGATCGCATCTACACGGCAGGCGAGAAGGAATACCTCGTCTGGCTCGAGAGAAAAGACAAGGGCGTTCCTGTCAATGAGGCTGTTCAGAAGGAGCTGATCGCTTTGCGCGATGAACATCAGCTTCCATATAGATTCCCGTTCGAGGAGGCATGAAAATGGATGTCATGAAAGAATCGCTGCGCTTGCACAAAGAGTGGAAAGGCAAGATCGAGGTCACACCGAGAGTCCCTGTCGATTCCAAGGAAGCCCTGACGCTCGCCTACACGCCGGGTGTCGCACAACCTTGTCTGGAGATCGAAAAGGATATCGATCTGAGTTATGAACTGACCAGGAGACACAATCTCTGCGCCGTCGTCACCGATGGCACGGCGGTACTTGGCCTCGGAGACATCGGCCCGGAAGCGGGCATGCCGGTCATGGAAGGGAAATGCGTCCTCTTCAAGTCTTTCGGCAACGTCGATGCCTTCCCGATCTGCATCAAGTCGAAAGATGTCGACGAGATCGTCAACACGGTCTATCTGATCTCCGGTTCCTTCGGTGGCATCAACCTGGAAGACATCTCTTCACCGCGCTGCTTCGAGATCGAAAGGAAACTGAAGGAGAAATGCGATATCCCGATCTTCCACGATGACCAGCACGGAACAGCGATCATCACCCTCGCCGGACTGACCAACGCCATGAAGGTCGTCGGCAAGAAAAAAGAGGATGTGAAGATCGTCACATCCGGTGCGGGAGCTGCCGCGATCTCCATCGTCAAGCTGCTTCTTTCAGCGGGCTACAGGAACATCGTCATGACGGACCGCAAAGGTGCGATCTATGAGGGCAGGGAAGGGCTCAACTGGATCAAGGAAGAGATGTCCCTGTGCACCAACAGGGAGAAGGAAAAAGGTGCCCTGAAGGACGTGATCAAAGGTGCTGATATCTTCATCGGTGTCTCCGCACCAAACACGATCACAAAAGAGATGGTCGCGACGATGAACAAAGATGCGATCGTATTCGCCTGCGCCAATCCGATGCCGGAGATCTCTCCTGAGGATGCGAAAGAGGGCGGTGCGAGAGTCATCGCCACCGGAAGGAGCGATTATCCCAATCAGGTCAACAACGTCCTGGCTTTCCCGGGCGTGTTCAGAGGGACCTTTGATGTCAGGGCGAGCGACATCAACGAAGAGATGAAGCTGGCAGCGGCAAAAGCCCTGTCTGATCTCGTCTCCGATGAGGAACTCAACGAGGAATACATCCTGCCAAAGGCGTTCGACCCGAGGGTCGGAGAGGCCGTTGCGAAGGCGGTCGCGCAGGCTGCCAGAGACAGCGGCGTCGCCAGGATCTGATCATTCATAAGAAAGGCTCTGCATGATGCAGAGCCTCTTTTCTTTTTTATTTCGTCGGATCTTTGCCGAGGATGAACTTGCGGATGTCGTCCGTGAGTTCTTTGATGTTGTCTTCGCCGATGTAGATCATGTGACCGGATTTGTAACCTTTGAAGAAGGTGCGGTCCTTTGGCAGTCCGGCGTGCGCCAGGGTGTGGTAGACGAATCCAGTCTCGGTGCAGAGGTCGAACCAGCCGTTGGCGAAGAAGACGCGCATGCCGTGTCTTCTGGTCATGGCGTTGCGCAGCTGTTCACCGGTCGTGCCGAATTCGACTTTTTTGTTCCAGTCCATATAGTAGTTGGCGGAACTCACGTAGCTGCGGTCGAGCTTGACGCCCAGTCCCGGAAGCAGATCACCGACTGTCGCGGCGTAGAAGTAGGAAGAGTAGCGATCAGCGGTCGCGTCGTCCCAGAGGGCTTTCTGTTCCTCGTCGACCTGCGGTTCCAGCATCTCTCTGGTGATCCTGCCGTCGTATCTGGAGACAGCCTTTCCTTTTGAACGGATGACTTCCTGACGGAAGGTCGCATCGTCGATCTTGAGGCCGTTTCTGATCAGGTATTCTTTGGAGACGCCGGTATAGTAGCTGACTCTATCGATGATGTGCTCCTTTTCTTTTTCGCTGATCTCTTCACCTTTGTAAAGAGCCGGGAAGTATTCCTCGTCCGCGAACTTCTTGGCTTCTTTGACGAAGTCTTCGACTTTCCTGCGGGAAGGTTTGTTGTGGAACCAGTTGACTGCGGCATAGGTCGGGAAGCCCAGCACGGATCGTTCGACCGGCAGGCCCTGCCCGAAGTATTCGCCGACAGTGACGGTGTTGCCGATCATGACGATGCCGTCGAAGGCGATGCCGTAGGATCTCTCTTTGCCTCTGGTCGCAGCGATGCCGGCAGCTTCTGCCGATCTGGTGCAGCCGTAGCTTTCACCGACCAGGTATTTCGGTGACAGGATCCTGTCATAGCGGCGCAGCCACGCTTCGATGAAGTTCAGCAGCGCTTCCGCATCTTCTTCGATGCCCAGGAAGTTCTTGCCTTCTTCCGGATCGATCAGGACGCCGTAGCCGGTACCGACCGGATCGACGAGAACGATATCCGCCACATCCAGGAGGCATTCAGGGTTGTCGATGACCTCGTAAGGGCCGAAAGAGGAAGGGCGGTCAGGTTCGCCGTAGGTGATCCTTCTTGCTCCGAGGAAGCCGGCGTGGACATACATGGATGAGCTGCCGGGGCCGCCGTTGTAGCCGAAGATGACCGGGCGATCTTTTGTGTCTTTGACGTCGGAACGGAAGTAGGAATAGGAGAAGATCGAGGCGATCGGTTCACCATTCTTGTTGTAGAAGACGTTGTCTTCACTGACGGTGTGATAAGGGATCTTCTTGCCGCCGATCTTGACGGAACCGTCAGATTCGAAGCGGGCAGGCGTGAACTTATCGGCTTTGAATGTTTCTGTATTATAGATCATAGGGGACGCTCCTTTACAGTCTTCATCTTAACACAAAAGAAAGAGGACCTCTCTTCACTCGCTTTCTGAAGGGTTTGTCATCGCGAATGGACAGGTGATATATTGAAAGCAGAGAACACGAAAAGATCATGGGAAGATGAATGGATCTGCAGATCTCTGTTTTGAAAAGGGGGATCAGTTGAAGATGAAGAAGTATCTTCTGGGACTGGATAATGGGGGAAGCGACATCAAATGCGCGATCTTTGATCTCGATGGAAACGAGATCTCTTCTTCGGCACTGCAGGTCGCGATCTCCACTCCGCATCCCGGTTTTACGGAAAGAGATGCGGATGATGTGTGGAAGGCGAATGCGGAAGTCATCAGGACGGCGATCGAAAAGGCCGGTATCGATGGCAAAGAGATAGCGGCGATCGGCATCACGGCTTATGGAAACGGACTTGTCTTCACAGATGAGAAAATGGAAACGGTCTATCCGGTCATCGTTTCAACGGATGACAGGGCGAGCGACTTGGTCAGAGAGTTCAAAGAGAACGGCACGGAAAGAAGGCTCTTTCCAAAGACCAGACAGACGCTGTGGTCGGCACAACCGGCGGTCCTTCTGCCCTGGTTCAAGGCGAATGATGAAGAGGTTCTGAAAAAGACGAGATGGATCCTTTCGATCAAGGACTATCTGCGATACAGACTGACAGGGGAAGTGTTTGGCGAGATCACCGAAGCTTCTTCGACGAGCCTGTTCGATCAGGACGGGCAGGATTATGATATCGAACTGTTCCGGATATTGGGAATAGAAGAGTGCTTCGAGAAGATGCCGCCGATCCTGCACAGCACGGCGATCGCCGGATATATCAGTAAAGAGGCAGGAATGCAGACGGGCCTTGCGGAAGGAACGCCTGTGGCGGCAGGCTATTTCGATATCGATGCCAATGCTCTGGCCAGCGGCATCCTTTCCGATGATGAGCTCTGTCTGATCGCCGGTACCTGGTCGATCAACGAGTTCCTGACCAGGGATGCGGCCAGGGATCATGAGAAGCGGACCAACACCGCAACGACTTCCTATGTGGAAGGTCTCTTCCTGATGGAGGATTCGACGCCGACTTCCGCCAGCAATTTCAACTGGTATATCGAGAAGATCATCAGAGAGTACGCTCCCGGTCTGAAGAACGAGGAGATCTACGGGATGTGCAACAGGCTCGTAGAAGGAAGGGATCCGAATGAAAGCCACGTGATCTTCGTTCCGTATCTCTATGCCAGTGCCAGCGATCCGGATGCCGGTGCCGCTTTCATGAACATGAGCGCCAAAGACGACAGTGCCTCGCTTTTAAGGGCGATCTATGAAGGTGTCGTCTTCTCGAGCGTGCATCATGTGCACAATCTGCAAAGGCCAGTATCGTCCTATCGGATCGCCAAGCTTTCCGGGGGCATCACGAATTCTGAGGTCTGGTCACAGATGATGGCCGACGCCTTGCAGATACCGATACAGACTTTGGAAGGATCGCAGATCGGAGCAAAAGGGGCTGCGATCGGCGCTGCCATCGCCTGCGGAGCTTTCAGAGATCTGAAAGAAGGCGTTTCGCGCATGGTCCATGAAGGAAGGATCTATATGCCGCGTCAGGAATACGCGCGGATCTATCAGAAGAAATACGAGCGATATGAGGCCGCTCTGGAAGCGGTCGATCTGCTGGCAGAAAGGTGCAGGTGATGAGATGTTCACAGTGAGTCCCTCGATCTATTCGGCTGATCTTCTGGATCTGAAGACGGTCTTAGACAAGGCAAAGGATTTTGAACACATCCATCTGGATATCGATGACGGCAATTTTGTCAAAGGGATCTCTTTCGGCTGCGATCTGGTCTGCCGGATCGCTTCCTATACGAGCGTGCCTCTGGATGTTCATCTGGAAGTGCTGAATCCGATGGACCATGTCGATGAGCTTGCGGAAGCGGGTGTGGAAATGATCAGCGCCCACGTCGAAGCGCTGGAAGATGTGAAAGGATTCCTCGACAGGGTCCACGGTCACGGGATCAAGGCGGGTCTGGCGCTGAATCCGGGAACGGATATCGAAACGATCAGACCTTACAAAGACGACATCGACATCCTGCTGCTGGTCTCGGTCGTGAGCGGAATGAAGGGCCTTCCTTTCCAGACTTCGGTCCTGAAGAAGGTGGAGATGGCAAGGAAGATGCTGAAGGAAGAAGTCCCGATCTGGGTCGATGGCGGGATCAACGATGAAAACCTGAAGGATGTGGTCTGCGCCGGTGCGGATGGTGTGGTCATCGGACGCGCGGTGTTCAAAGCGGATGATTTCAAGAAGGCCTATGATCATTTCATCGACATGGGCAGAAGATATGAAAGACAGGTCAGGGGGAACGGATGATGCGTTACGAAAAGGAAAGACTGGAGCTGATCGAAACAGCTCGCAAGATGGAAAGATACGGACTGGTGCGGATGTCGGGAGGCAATGTCTCCCTGCAGATCGATGATGTCGTACTGGTCACACCAAGCGCGATGAGCTATGACACGATGGTGGCGGAAGACATCGTCATCGTCGATCTCAACGGCAACATCGTGGAAGGAAACAGGCGGCCGACGAGCGATCTGAAGGCCATCCTCTACATCCTGAACCACATGCCAAAGATCAACGCGGTCATTCATACCCATCAGCCAAAGGCGACTGCGCTTTCCCTGGTGGCAGACAAGCTTCCACTCATTTCCACGACCCTGGTCGATGAGGTGAAAGACGAGGTCAATGTCGCACCGTTCACGATCAGTTCCGATGAGGGGATGGGCATTGAAACGGTGAAATATGCGGGGAACGCTCTCTGTGTGATCCTGAAGAACCACGGCATCATGGC
>JAILBD010000268.1 GCA_024681275.1 Erysipelotrichaceae bacterium | reverse complement strand
GAAGGTCAGGATCTATTCAAAGAAAGGTGAGATGGAAAAGCTGATCCCTTTATCTTCCGTTGCTTCTATTCGCTATGTTGAGGAGGAAAGATAATGGAATATTTGGGTTTCATGTTCGGCGTTTTCGGACTCATGGCTTATCTTGAGGTCTCCTCACTGAAAAAGAGGGTCATAGAACTGGAGAGAGAGCTGACAGCGATCAGGGGCACTTCTTATCATGAGGATCGCAATGCACTGGTCAATGTTGTGAAGTCATATATCGGTCAGAAAGTACATATCGATCTGAAAGAGGATCATGAAGACGTCGATATCCTCTCGTATGGAAATACAAAGTACGGTTCCAATACGATCGTCGATGCAGATAACGAATGGGTGCTGGTGCATATTGAAAGTCCCAAGGGAGATATGGACAAGCTGATCCGGATGGAGTCTATCGATAAGATCAGCATTGAGAAAAAATGAAACGAAGACATTACGTCTTCGTTTTTAACTGTTGAGGGTCTCTTTGAGCTGAGCGAGTAGCGCTTCTTTGCTGAAGATGGGCCAGTGTCCGCCGATGAAATGGTCGGCATCCAGAGACTCTATCGTTTCGATGAACTGTTTCAATAGTTTCTTGTCGGCGATCCAGGATGGGAAGACACCGGACATGGCGTCTCCGAAGAAGACGGTCCTTTCCTGAGGGAGATAGATCAGTGTGGAGTCATCGGTGTGGGCTGATGGAGCTTGAAAGACTTCGATATCCATGTTCCCGGCATTGATCTGCATGGAGCCTTCAAAGATGATGTCGGCTTCTTTGACGATGATCTCTTTGTTGTTTTTGTATTCCAGGGCGATGCTGGGATCGAGTTTCAGGAACTCCCGGTCCGATCCGGGAGTCCTTTTTTCAATGAACTCTTTGAGATATCCGTTGGTCCTTTTATTGGCAATGGAAAGTCCGCTGATCGCATGCATGGCGAAGGAGTGATCCCAGTGCCAGTGGGTGATGATCGTGAGTCTTGGAAGAGAAAGACCTTCTTTCAAGAGGGCTTCATAGAATTCACGGACGTGTTCATCGCTGTGTCCGGCGTCGATGGCAACAGAGAATTCATCGCCTTTCAGATAACCAAGAGCCGGGCGGTCCCTTTCTTCTTCGTATGCGGAATAGAAGATCCTGTCGTTGAGTCTGTATAGTTCCATCCTGATACCTTCTTTCAGTTCCATTATAGTTGGTATAATCATGTTAGAGTATCTTTTATGGATCATGGGAAGGCGAAATGATGAATAAATACAAGTGCTTGCTGGTGGTGGTGATCATATTTCTGCTATGCGGTTGCCGGGATGAAAAGACTTTGCCTGAAGATGATGCTTTTTCGATGAGCGATATACCGGTGCTCTACCTGAAGCTTGAGGGCGGCGATGAGGCGATCAGGGCGATGAATGAGAGTCCTGATCACTCTGTGGAGTGTGAGGGGATACTTGATATCTGTGTTCCTGATGGCTATCAGAGCGATTTCGGGAAGCAGGAGAGCGTGTTTGATCTGAAACTGGATTATATCAGGGGCAGGGGAAATTCGACGTGGCTGGCTTCGAAAAAGCCCTATAAGGTGAAATTTGAAGATAAGCAGGATCTTTTTGGAATGGGTGAAAACAAACACTGGGTCCTGCTGGCGAACGCCTATGACAGAAGCCTGCTCAGGAACCGGATCACCTCCTTTTTAGGGGAGGCGATGGGCATGGAATTCACGCCTGCGGGTATCAATGTGGATCTGGTCATGAACGGGGAATACCTGGGAAATTATTACCTGTCTGAACAGATCAGGATCAGCGGCAACAGGGTCGATATCAAGGAAATGAAAGAAGAAGATACGGAAGAGCCGAAGATCTGGGGCGGTTATCTGCTGAATGTGAGTCCATGGCTGGAACAGGATCCGAAGAACATCTTCACGAGCGATAACGGCGCATCCTTCTACAACGATACGCCTTCCTATGGCGATGACGAGGATGCCTTTGACAATGACATACAGAGGGACTATATCCGTTCCTATGTTCAGAAGTGCGAGGATGCGATACTCAATGATGCGGATTATGAGAATTATCTCGACCTGGTTTCAGCTGCCGATTACTGGCTGATCCAGGAGTTCTCCGAGAATTCCGACGCCTTCAGAACGCCGAGCACCTACATGTATAAGAAGAGATACGAGGATGACAAGAGCGAGGGAAAACTCTACTTCGGTCCGCTCTGGGATTTTGACAGAGCCTGGGGGAGCGAGTCTTTTGAGAAAGGCGATCCCGCATATTTCAATCATTCTCCGATGCTGTGGATCGATGAGCTCAGAGACAAGGAGGTCTTTCAGGACCTGTTGAAACAGAGATGGAAGGTCCTGGATGAAAAACTGGAAGAAGTGGTCAGGGAAGACGGCTGTCTGGATAGATGGTCTCAGGAAAACAGTGTTTCCTGGGGATGTGACAGGGCAAAATGGAAGGAATTTTATGCTGAGGTTTCCGGGAAGGATCTGAGCTATGAGGATATCATTGAGGATCTGAGATCGTGGATCATCCGGAGAAGGGAATGGATCAACGGACACATCGATGAGATCGGTGATGTCTTCGTGAGGATCACTTTAAAGAACGATGGTCTTGAGGATAGAGTGCTCAAAGTGAAGAAGGCGGATCTTCTGAATGGCAGGCTCGGTGCTCCGTACAAGGATGGCTTCGTCTTCATCGGCTGGTATGATGAAGAGGGAGATCGCTTCGATGAGAATGGCTGGGTAAGTCAGGATCTCACGCTGTATGCCCGTTATATCGATGAGGCGGATGCGATCAAGGCCGAGGATGTCCTGTTCATGAAAGAGGATGTCTATGTTTCGATCGATGAAGGGACATATGAAGCGGCTTATACGATCGTCCCTTATGATGCCCAGGAAAGAAGCATCGACTGGTCCAGCGAAGATGAAAACGTTGCCCGCATCGATGCGGAAGGAATGATAGAGCTGACAGGTGTCGGTGAAACAAGGATCAGCGCGAAACTGAAGTCAGGGAACACTGCTTCCTATCTGCTCCATGTCTTGGCTGGTGATGAGGAAAATGAGAGCCCTGTAAGTCTGAAAGAAGATCTCATTGAAGCCGAAGCCGGAGGATATGCGCAGATCGTCGTGAATGAAGTATCTACTAAGAAAGTGTCTTACATGTTCCTGAGTGAGGATGCACAGATCGCCGAGGTCAATGAGAAAGGCGCGATCAGGGCTCTTGGGAAAGGTGAGACGAAGATCTCTGTCTATGTCTATGATGAAGACTATGAGCTGATCGATGAACTCTCCTGCAGAGTGATCGTCAGAGACTGATGAGACTAACGATGCGTCTAATCTGAACGGTTCAGGCGGTCCTTGTCGTCTGAAGAGAGAAACAGTTGATATAATTGAGAAAAGAATAGTTTGATTCGATCCGAGGGAAAGGAGAGGATATGGCAGATCATCATGAAGGGTTTTTGAGTTCCGGCAGGCTGATCCTGATCGCCGATGATGAACTCATCAACCGGGAACTGTTGAGAGGGATCCTGCAGGAAGACTACGATCTGGTCTTTGCACAGGATGGACAGGAGGCTCTGGAAAAGATCAGAGAGTTGAGAGACACCTTGTCTCTGGTCCTTTTGGATATCCTGATGCCTAAGCTCAACGGCATAGAAGTTTTGAAGGAAGCGAAGGCGGACAAGCAGACGGCGGATATCCCGATCATCGTGGTGACTTCCGAGGCTGATGCCGAGGTGGAGAGCCTGAAGCTTGGCGCGATCGATTTCATCCCGAAGCCTTATCCGAATCCCGAAGTCGTTCAGGCGAGGGTACTCAGGACGATCGAGCTTTCAGAAGGAAAAGACATCATTCAGTCGACAGAGAGAGATACTCTGACCGGCTTGTACAATAAAGAATTCTTCTACAGCTACGCCAGGCAGTTTGACCAGTTCCACAAGGACAGGGACATGGATGCCATCATCCTGGATGTCAACCATTTCCACATGATCAACGAGAGGTATGGAAGCGCCTATGGCGATGAGGCCCTGCGTCAGATCGGTGAAAAGATCAAGAAGGTCTTCAATGATGTGGGAGGGATCGCCTGCCGCAAGGAGGCGGATACCTTCCTGGTCTACTGTCCGCACCGTGAGGATTATAAGCAGATCCTGGAAGAGGTGTCTGAGGGTCTGATGGATGAGGCTTCCAACAATCGCATCAGGCTGCGCATGGGTGTCTATTCCGATGTCGACAAGTCTCTGGATATGGAGAGGCGTTTTGACTACGCCAAGACGGCTGCTGACAGCGTCAGGAATTCCTATGCCAAGGCGGTGGGCATCTATGATGATGAGATCCACGAGAAGGAGCTCTATGCCGAGCAGCTGATCGAGGATTTCCCTAAGGCGATCGAAGAGGACCAGTTCCAGATCTACTATCAGCCGAAATTCGATGTGCGTCCGGATACGCCGATCCTGGTGTCGGCAGAGGCGCTCGTCCGCTGGGTCCATCCGGAACTGGGCATGATCTCACCGGGCATCTTCATTCCTCTTTTTGAGGACAACGGCCTGATCCAGAGACTGGATCAGTATGTCTGGAAGAACACCGCCCGTCAGGTCAAGATCTGGAAGGAGAAGTTCAGCTACAACATTCCGGTCTCGGTCAACGTTTCCCGTATCGATATGTATGATCCGATGCTGAAGGATACCCTGATGGAGATCATCAAGGCGGAAGATCTTACGACTGCCGATCTGATCCTGGAGCTGACCGAGTCGGCTTACACCGAGGATTCCGCCCAGATCATTCAGACGGTCGAGGAACTCAGGTCCCTGGGTTTCAGGATCGAGATGGATGATTTCGGCACCGGTTATTCTTCCCTGAACATGATCTCGAATCTGCCGATAGACGCCTTGAAGCTCGATATGCAGTTCGTTCGCAGCGCATTCAAAGAGGGTGGCAATACCCGAATGGTGGAGGTCATCATCGATATTGCCGATTTCCTCAATGTGCCGGTCATCGCCGAGGGCGTTGAGACTGAGCAGCAGCTGGATGCCCTGAAGAAACTGGGCTGTGATCTGGTCCAGGGTTACTTCTTCTCAAAGCCGGTACCGGCTTTCGAATTTGAGCCTTTCATCCTGCAGAGGAAGGAAACGGACAAGGCGATGGAAGAAAGCAGGAAGGATATCGAAGATCAGATCAAGGAGGCGCAGATCTCCGCAGTAAGAGACGAAAAGGGCAACAACAGCTACAGCAAGCCGGACAAGCACTTCTATGATGCACAAGTCAATTCCGGCATCAAGCTAAGGACGGCGAACATCTTTTTTGCGATCATCGCCTTCCTGGCGGCCATGGCTCTGTTCATTTCGAATATCGCCGTTTCCAACGGATACAGGCGCATGAAGGAGGCTTCCGACCGTTACATCCTGGCACAGCTGGTTGCTTCGGATATGGTGTCGGGTTCTGATTATCTGACCGACAGGGTCCGCTGTTTCGTCGTGACCGGTGAGCTTCAGTATCTGAACGACTTCTTTGAGGAGGTCGAGGTGACCAAGCGCCGCGATCATGCGGTCCGGGATATGGAGGTCCTGCTGGAAGGCCAGTACAGTTCCGCTCTGGCGAGCCTGAACAACGCACTGGATCTGTCCAATGAACTGGTCGATACCGAGTATATGGCGATGCGTCTGATGCTGGAGGCGGGAGACTACGATCTCAGCTATGTGCCTGAGCAGATCGCGCAGATCTCTCTTTCTGAAACGAATCTGACTCTTTCCAAGGCGGAACTGAAGCAGAAGGCGCAGGATCTGGTCTTTGACAGCAACTACATGCACCACAAAGACAGGATCAGGGAGAATGTTTCGATCTGCACGCAGACGCTGATCCGTTCCGCTTCCTCGGAGCTCGATCAGGCTTCTTCAAGGCTTTCGCTCCTTGTGAGCGTGCTGATGGCTGTGACAGGGATCTTCTTGCTGATCGTGCTGTCTTTCGTCATCTTCCTGTCCAGGCAGATCCGCAGACCTCTGACGAAGATGGTGGCTCTGATGGAGGAACAGGAGACGATCCCGCCGCAGGGCGTGGAGGAGCTTCGCTTCGTCGCCCACACCTACAATGCGGTGCTGGAAGAGAACCGGCAGACCCAGAACAAACTCAGTTATGATGCGACACACGACGCTCTGACGGGTCTGTTCAACAGAGGTGCCTACGAGATGCTGATCGAGAGCATCGATGCCGAGCATATCGCGCTGCTGATCATCGATATCAACCTGTTCAAGCAGATCAATGACACGTATGGCCATGCAGCCGGAGACAAGGTCCTCAGGAGAGTGGCGGAGGTGCTGAAACAGTCTTTCCGTTCCGTCGATATCATCTGCCGTTACGGCGGCGATGAGTTCGTCGTGGTCATGACCCGTGTCAATTCTTCGATGAAGCAGCTGGTCTACAACAAGATGAAGCGTGCCAATGAGATCCTTTCTGAAAAAGTGGATGACACGCCTGCCGTCACTTTGAGCACCGGCGTGGCATTCTCGGATCGTGAGAATCCGCAGGGCGATCTCTTTGCGGATGCCGATTCAGCTCTCTATCAGGCGAAGAAGGACAAGTCCGGTACCTGTGTTTTCTTCGAGTGATAGATATTTACTAAGAGCAGTTAAATCAGTAAAATGTTAGTATAAAGATAGATTTGATCGAGTCTGAAGAAAGGAAAATACAATGGGCTTATTTGACAAATTATTTAAAAAAGAAGAAGAGGTAGCATTACCTGAACTGAATGTTTCCGATGAGGATATCGTCGCTTTGGCTGATGGCGAACTGATCGATATCGCGACTGTCTCTGATCCTGTTTTTGCCGAGCAGATGATGGGCAAGTCCACTGCTTTCAAGTACAGTGCAAACAAGGTCGTACTGTGTTCACCGGCCAACGGCACTTTGGGCGTGCTGTTCCCTACCGGCCATGCCTATGGCATACTGATGAACAATGGTGTCGAATTACTGGTCCATTGCGGTGTTGACACGGTCAATGCCAACGGTGACGGTTTCAAGGTCTTAAGCAAGAAGCAGGGCGACAGCGTCAAGGCGGGCGATCCGATCGTCGAGGTCGATGTTGCCAAGCTGTCAAAGACATATGACATGTCCACGATGCTGATCATCACCAACGCCAACGGCAAGGAACTGGATTTCATCGATCCGCAGCCTGTCACAAGAGGACAGAAGGTCACGAAATAATAAAAAGAAAAACGGGAGGTCATGAAGATCTCCCCTTTTTGATCTGTTTTCAGTCGCTGTTTTTCAGCTGTTTGAGAAAGTGTTTCAAGGCAACGTTGTCGTTGTCTTTTTTGTATATCGCATGGATCTCTTCGACTTCCTGCGCGCCTCTCATCGGGATGAAGACCAGGCCTTCGGCGTTGTTGATCTTTTTGACGCAGTAGTCGGGCATGATGGAGATGCCTTCCTCAGCTGCCACCATGATCAGGATGGATTCGATGTCGGTCGAACGGCAGAGGATCTTCGGCCTGTATCCGGCCTGGCGGTAGAGATCCAGGAACTGGGAGTCGCCGTAGTTGTCACTGAGTTCAGAGGGTGACATGTAGATGATGGATTCGCCTTTGAAGTCGCTCCTGTCCAGAAATTCCCTCTGGCAGAGAGGATGGGAGGCGTAGAGGGCCGCCATCAGGTGGGCTTTTTCGATCTCGATGGACTGATAAGAAGTGTCATTCCTCAGGTTTGTGGAGTCCCAGGTGAAGATGATGTCGTACTCTCCGTTCTGCAGGGAAGCAGCGAGTTTATCGGATGTGTCACGATAACACATCAGTAAAACGCCCGGAAGGGAGCGGTGGAACTGGCGCAGGGCATCGGAGAGCCCGCTTCTTTCATAGCCTTTGATGTAGCCGATGCGCAGCGTTCCGCTGATGCCGCTGGATGCCTCGTTCGCCCTTTCCTTGGCGTCGTTGAGCCGGGTCACGATGAGTCTGGCATCGGAAAGGAAGCTCTCGCCCGCCGCGGTCAGAGAGACCGGTCTGGTGGAGCGGTTGATGAGGATGCATCCCAGGTCCTCTTCCAGTGCTCTGATCTGCTGGGTCATGGCTGTCTGGGTGATGTAGTTCTCCTGGGCGGCCGCGGAGAAGGAGAGGTTCTCGGCGACAGAGATGAAGTATTTGAGCTGGTTGATGTTCATAAAGACTCCTGATATAAGTTTTACTTATATTATTATGCAAAAAACACGCTTAACAGGCAAGATACTTGGTGGTTAAATATAACTATGAATAATAAAAACAGGGCACTTCAGAGTTTGATCGACTATGTTCTGCTGACAGCGGGAACTTTTCTGATCGCTCTGGCTGTCAGGATGTATCTGATTCCGTGCCACATCGTGACGGGGAGCGTCTCGGGACTGGCTCTTCTTCTGAGCCAGGTCGTTTCCCTGAATGATTCTCTGATCGTCCTGATCATGAACGTGTTCTGTCTTTTCGTAGGTATCTTGTATCTGGGCAGGAAGTTCGGCCTGAGATGTTTCTATGTTTCACTCCTTCTCCCCCTTTTGATCGAAATCCTGCCTGATAACAAGATCTTCCTTTCCGGCAACATCCTGGTGAACATCTTCTTGTTCCTGATGCTTCTGACAGCCGGTCAGTGCATCCTCTTCGGGTTGGATGCCTCTTCCGGCGGTCTGGATACGATCGCTGAGGTATTGGCTGTGAAGATGAAGACTTCGACGGGTCTCATGGTCGCTCTTTCAGGCCTTGCGGTCTCTGCTTTGACGATCGCGGTCTATGATCTCAATACGGCAGTGATGGGTGCTTTGGTCACGCTGGCGAACGGTCTGATGATCAATGCCTTCTCTTTCATCTACCATCTCTTCGTCCGTGAACATGAGACAGCCGAAAGGGCACACGCCTAGGAGAGAGATCTGAGCGAAGAAGACAGGAGACGATGCGTGGCATCGTTTTTTGCTACAATAGTGTTGAAAAGAGGGATGAGACGATGAAAGTGATGATCGCTTCGGATATTCATGGCAGTTCCTGTTACTGCGGGAAGATGATGGAAAGGTATGCGGAAGAGAAGCCGGATAAACTGCTTCTGCTGGGAGACCTGCTTTATCATGGTCCGCGCAATGATCTTCCGGATCTCTATGACACCAAGAAGGTCATCGAAATGCTGAATTCGATCAGGGAAAAGATCCTCTGCGTCTGCGGCAACTGCGACTGCGATGTCGATCAGATGGTCCTGGAATTCCCCATCCTGGCGGATTACGGTTTCCTGTCGGTCGACGGTGTCGACATCTATGCGACCCATGGCCATGTCATCAACCAGAACAAGCCGCTGCCGGGCCTGAGGGGCATCCTGCTCTGCGGTCATACCCATGTGCCGAAGATCGAAGAGTGCGATGGTTTCGTCTATCTGAATCCTGGTTCCGTTTCCATCCCCAAGAACGGATCGAGGCATTCCTATATGATCTTTGAAAACGGAACTTTCTTCTGGAAGGATCTTGAAAGCAAAGAAGTCTATATGGAATACGAAGCGAAATAAAGAATATTGAAAAAAATCGGAGTTTACGTTTAAATAGATATGTAGATATGCTGACTTGAGAGAGCGGTTTATCCTACCATCTTGGAAAGGTGGCGTACTGAAAGGTACCACAGGTTCGAATCCTGTAGTCAGCGCCATATCTGAAATGAGCCTTCATCCTGCGGTGGAGGCTTTCTTTTGTTTGAGGATATAATAAAGGAGCGGAGGGTGCAAATATGATCAAAGCCGATTATGACTCCTGGAAGAGGAAGGACATCTATGAATTTTTCAAGCCGCTTTCCTTCCCTTTCTATATGGTCAGTTTCCGACAGGATGTCAGCGATCTCTATGCTTATGTGAAAAGGGAAGGTCTGCCTTTCTATGCGTCGATGATCTGGGCTTGCGATGAGGCGATCAATTCGATCGAGGATTTCAGGTATGCGATGAAAGATGGCGAACTCGTCCTTTATGAAAGAAGGGATCCGAGTTTCACGGACATGAAGAAGGGCAGCGATCTCTTTCACATCGTGACTCTGGATCATATCGATGAGATC
>JAILBD010000254.1 GCA_024681275.1 Erysipelotrichaceae bacterium | reverse complement strand
CTATCTCTACCATATGAACGTCGGATACGATTATTATGATCTGCCGGAAGCTTTCAGACAGGTGATCGATGCAGGCTGTTCGACATTCGTGACGAAGAACCTGGATGGGGAAGTCCTGTTCTGCCGGAATTATGACTATTCACATTTTCCGAACAACGACAGGTCTTTGCCGCGCAGCGGTATCAATGTGATCATCGAAGGAAAGAATCCGAAAGCCAGGTATAAGTCACTGGGCGTCTCGGATGCCTACTGGCTCGATTATAAAAACGGTTCTTATTTCATGGGTATGGCGGACGATGGAAAGACCGATCTGTCTGTCTTCGTCTTATGTCCTATGATCTGCATGGATGGCATGAATGAGAAAGGCCTCGCCTTGTCCATTCTGGCTCTGGCTGTGAAAGCCAACTGGAAACAGATCGATTATGATACCTATGAGGAGAAAATGGATAAGAACAAGCCGAATCTGGTTTTGGAAAAAAGCAAAGAGGAACCTGATCCTTACTATCTGCAGGCGGTCCATGGTTCTGTTGCGGTGAATCATATAGACAAAAAAGCCTGGATCGCCGATAAGGAACTCATTGAAACAAAGAGACCGGGAAGGCAGACAGTCCTTCATCCGATCCTGATGAGGATGGTCCTGGATCAGTGCGGGGATATCGATGAAGCTTTAGCTCTGATGGATCGTTTCAACGTCAAAGCGGCAATGCCGGGAGCTGACTATCATATCATGATCGCGGATCTGAACAACGATCCCGTGCTGGTGGAATGGCTGGATGATGAGATGAAGGTGACCAGGATCGATCACGCAACGAATCACTATGTCTGCAAAGAAGATCTCTTCTTCAAAAACGGCTGCGGCAGAGATGAGATCCTCAAGGCCGGGCTTTTCAGGACCAGAGGTGTGGGAATGAGCGAGGAGTTTGCACGTGATGTGCTGAAACTTGCCGTTCAGGATCCCGATAATAAGGTCGACAGGGGAAAGACACAGTATACCTGTATCTACAACCTGAACAAAAGAACGATGAAGATCTTCTCGTTTGGAGATCTGAGCAAGTCCTGGGAGTATAAACTATGAAAAAGTGCAGTTCGATGTGAACTGCACTTTTGTTTACTTGATCGCTTTCAGCATCAGTTCTGATACTTTCAGCGCATATCTGGCCGGATCTTCGAGTTCCAGACCTGCCATCAGGGAAGCCTGATCATAGAGGAGCCGCGCATATTCGCTGACATCCTCGCCGTTGTCACTCATCTTTTTGAGTGCTGCGAAGAGTTCGTGATCCGGGTTGATCTCCATGATCTTATTGGCTTTGACGCCTTCCTGATTCATCTGTCTGAGGATCTTTTCCATTTCAATGGATAACTCGTTATCAGAGACCAGACAGACCGGGTAGGTCTTCAGCCTGCTCGAGAGACGGACATCGGAAACTTTGTCTTTGAGGACTTCCTTGATCTTGTCGATGAGGCCTTTATTCTCTTCGTTCTTCTTTTCGAGTTCTTCCTTTTCTTCTTTGCTGTCAAGATCCAGATCGCCTTTCAGGATGGATTGGAATTTCTTGCCATCATATTCTGTGATGATCGAAGTCAGGAATTCATCGACGGAATCCGTGAAGTAAAGGACCTCATATCCTTTATCCAGGATCTTTTCCATCTGCGGAAGCTGTTTGATCTTATCGATGCTTTCGCCGGCTGCATAATAGATCTCATTCTGTCCCTCTTTCATGTTCTCTACGTATTCCTTGAGTGTGACATACTTGTCTTCTCTGGATGACTTGAAGATCAGCAGATCGATCAGGATATCTTTGTTTGCACCGAAATGGTCGTAACAGCCGTATTTGAGCTGTGAACCGAAGCTGTCGAAGAACTTTTCGTAATCTTCTCTTTCTTTTGCAAGCATGTTTTCCAGAGTCGTCTTGATCTTTTTGTCAACAGACTTTTTCAGGACGTTCATCTGGTGATCCTGCTGAAGGATCTCACGTGAGATGTTGAGACTGAGGTCATCGGAATCGACGACTCCTCTGATGAAACGGAAGTAGTCGGATACGATCTCTTTGGCTTCATCCTTGATGAACACACCGCGTGAATAGAGCTTCAGACCGAGCTTGTAATCGTTCGTATAGTAATTGAATGGTCTCTGGCCAGGAATGAAGAGAAGGGCAGTGTAGGAAGTATTGCCTTCGACTTTGTAGTGGATCGTCTTCAGCGGTTTGACGAAATCGTAGTATTCCTGCATGTAGTAATTCTCGTAGTCTTCCGCTTTGATGTCCTTCTTGTTTTTCTTCCAGATCGGCTGCATGGAGTTGACAGTCTGGGCTTTTACGACTTTTTCGCTCTTGCCATCTTCCTTGTAGTCATAGGTCTCGACCATCATCTCGATCGGATAGCGGATGAAATCGGAATACTTTTTGACCAGATCCTGGATCTCGTTGTTTTCCAGGTACTTGTCGTATTTCTTCTCTTTCGTGTTCTTCTTGATATGCAGTGTGATGGTGGTACCATAATCCTGCCTTTCGGAAGCGCTGATCTCATAACCGTTCATGTCGGAAGTCCACTTGGAGGCCTTGTCTTCTTTGACCTTGCGGCTGACTACCTCGACTCTGTCGGCTACCATGAACGCAGAATAGAATCCAACACCAAACTGGCCGATGATGTCAGCCTCGTCCTTTTCATCGAGTTCCTGTTTGAATTCAAAAGAACCTGAACGGGCGATCGTGCCCAGATTGTCTTCAAGCTCTTTTCTGTCCATGCCGATACCATTATCGCTGATCGTAATGATCCTTCCTTTTTTATCGATATCGATCCTGATCTTCGGTTCCTCGAAGCTGATCTGATCATCGGTAAGAGAGAGGATGTGCCTCTTGTCCAGTGCATCGGATGCATTGGAAATGAGCTCTCTCAGGAATATATCAGTATTGGTATAGATAGAATTGGCCATCATGTCCAGCAGACGTTTGGATTCAGTTTTAAATTCTTTGATTGCCATTTGATATCCTCCTTTTATTGATTTAGCACTCTATCTTATAGACTGCTAATTAACTATATCATTAATTAACAGTCAAATCAAGTCATGTATAATAAAGATATGCTGAATATCGTGAACAAGACCAGATATCATGATCTGGAGGCGTATTATCCGCTTCTGGAAGAATACTATTTCAGGACATTGAGGGTACTGGATCTGCAGGACGATTACGATCTGTCCATGATCCTGTGCGGTCCGATCACCATACGAAGGATCAACCGCGATTACAGGGGCAAGGATGCGGTGACCGATGTCATCTCTTTTGCGTTGCTTGACAGTGAAGACGAAGTGGAATATGAAGACAAAGTCGAACTGGGAGATATCTTCATCAATCGGAACAGGGTCTTCTCACAGGCTGAAGAGTACGGTCACTCAGTGAAAAGAGAGTTCATCTTTCTCTTTGTGCATGGCCTTTTGCATCTGCTTGGTTATGACCATATGGAAAAAGAGGATGAAGAGAAGATGTTTTCCATTCAGAAAAAGATCGTCGGAGATCTGCAATGAGAAGAAAGTTCGCCGATACGTTCAACGGTCTGAAGATCGCTTTGAAGCATAAGGCTGTCATGATCCAATTTGTTCTGGGCCTCATGGCTGTCATTGGCGGGCTCATCATCAGACTTGATCATTATGAGTGGCTTGCTTTCATCATCTGCATCATGATCGTGATCTCCATGGAGATCATGAATACGGCTATTGAAAGGATCGGCAATTATCTTAATATCGAAAATGACGAACAGATCAGGCAGATCAAGGATCTGTCAGGGGCTGCTGTGCTGACAGCCAGCATCGGCGCATTGTTCGTGTGCATACTATGTGTGATCAGGAGGATCTAGAAATGACTCATGAAGAATTAGTTCAGGAAGCATTCAAGGCGATGGAAAACGCCTATGCACCTTATTCAAACTATCACGTCGGTTCCTGTGTCCTGTGCAAGGATGGCACAACCTTCTATGGAGCCAATATCGAGAACGCTTCTTATGGCGGGACGAACTGCGGTGAAAGAAGTGCAATTTTTGCTGCCTATTCAAGGGGATACCGCAAGCAGGATATCGAGGCGATCGCGATCGTGTCGGATGGCAAGAGGATAGGAAGTCCCTGCGGGATCTGCAGGCAGGTGCTCTCCGAGTTGCTTGAACAGGGCACACCCATCATCCTGTCCAACGGAAAAGAGACGATCGAGACGAATATCCATAAACTTCTGCCTTTCCAGTTTTCCAGTGAGGATCTAGATTAGATGAAGTCCGGTTTCATTGCCATATTAGGGAAACCGAATGCCGGTAAATCCACGCTCCTCAATGCGATCCTGAAAGAGAAGATCGCCATTACGACGCAGAAAGCACAGACGACCAGGAATGCGATCCTGGGAATCCTGAATGAAGATGACTATCAGATCGTTTTCATCGATACACCGGGTATCCACGAGGCAAAGACGGCTCTGGGCAATTTCATGAATAAAGAAGCTCTTTCCCAGGCGGAAGGCGTGGACATCATCTATTACATCGTCGATGGCCAGAAAGGGCTTCAGAACGATGACAGGAAGATCCTGGAACGCATCTTTTCTTATGGCGCTCCGGTCTTTCTATTGATGAACAAGATCGATGAAGTGAGTCCTGATCTGCTGATCAAACGTCTGACCTACGCTCAGAACAACTATGATTTTGCCGAGATCGTTCCGATCTCTGCGCTGAAGCAGGACAATCTGGATGAACTTCTGAAGACCAGCAAGCTCTACCTGAAGGATGATGTCCAATATTATCCGGACGATGTGAAGACGAATATGAACAGGGATTTCCGGATCTCCGAGATCATCAGAGAGAAGATCATCCTCAATATGCATGAAGAAGTACCTCATCTGGTTGCGTGCAGGGTCGAAGAGATCAGAGAGAAGTCTTCCAAAGTTCAGATCGAAGCGACCATCATCTGCAACAAAAAGACCCACAAGGGCATGATCATCGGCAAGAACGGTTCCATGCTGAAAAAGATCAATGATGAAGCAAGCACCGATATCGCCAAGCTCTTTGATGGCAAGAAGATCATCCTCTCGTTATATGTCAAGGTCGAAGAAGACTGGCTGAATTCGCAGAAGCAGCTCTTCGATCTGGGCTACTTCTCGGGTGACAGGGATGAATGACAAGGTCGTTGGCTTCGTATTGACTCAGTCTGATTACAGGGAAGCCGATCTGCTGATGCAGGTCGCGACCAAGGAATACGGGATCATTTCTCTGACTGCCAGATCTGCCAAGAAGGTCTCAGGAAAGAATCACTTTCTGCCGATGTGCCTTTATGAATTCATTATTGATCACATAGAAGGCAAGACGATATTCACCGTTCATGGTCATAAGCTCCTGGAGAATTACTTTGAGGATTCCGATATCCGGATGATGGCTTTCAAGGACATGATCTGCGAGATCGTTCTGAAAAACAGAGATATCGACTGTTTCGATCCGCTCTGTTTTGTTTTCCGGCATATGGACAAGGAGCAGATGCATCTGCTTGGTTCGATGCTGCTTTCCTATATCGTCAAAAGATTCGGTATCACGCCGGTCGTTGATGGCTGCGCTGTCTGCGGCAACAAAAAAGTCGTGGCGATGTCCAACAGGCACGGCGGTTTCCTCTGCCTGAAGCATCTGGGCGGTGAGCAGATCCAGGATGTTGAGACTCTGAAGAAATTCAGGCTTATCATCAAGGGAGATTTCGTGAACTATGATGTTCTGAAACAGTTCGATTACACATATAAGGATTTCACATTGCTGATGGATTTCTATCTGACGAATTCCGATGTGAACATCCGCGCCTATGATTTCTATAAAACGGTATCCTGATGATGAAAAAAGTATTTGTCATAGCATCGCTCATCGTATTATTGAGTTCCTGCAGCGGATCACCTTTTGTCATGGACACAAGGGATATCAACGTATATAAAGATGTAAGTACCGGTGAAGAGCTCGATCTGCATGCAGAAGAATATATGATCATCGATATGTCGGATCTTGAGATCCTCTATGCCAAAGACAATGACAAGAGGATGTATCCGGCTTCTTTGACCAAGCTGATGACGATGGACACTGTCTTGAATCTGACTGAAGATCTCGATCAGACATCCTATGTGACTGTCGACCAGGTCAGACATCTGATCGAAGAAGATGCTTCATTGGCTTATATTCAGAGAGAAAGCCCGTACACGCTGAGCGATCTTCTTTACGCGCTTATCCTTCCTTCCGGAGCCGATGCGGCTCTGGCACTTGAGAATTTCTACGAAGAAAGAGGCATCGATCTGATCGAAGAGATGAATCTGCAGGCTCATCGTTTAGGTTGCACAAATTCCAATTTCATCAATTCGACAGGTCTGCATGATGATGACCATTACAGCAGCCTCGATGATCTTCTTCTGGTCGTCAGGGATCTTCTGAGATTTGAAGAAGCAAGAAACATCATGGAATCGATGCACCATGTGCTGGAAGATGGCACGCTTGTGCGTTCGACGATCGGTCTGGTCTATCGCGAATATGACTTCAAGGTCCTGGGCGGCAAGACCGGCTACACGCCTGAATCAGGTCAGTCGATCATCGCTTTATGCAAATACAGAGGCAAATCGTATCTGGTGATGGCGGCCAATGCTCATGGTTCCTATTCTTTGAATCAGTACTGGCATTACGATGACGTAGAACATGTTTTTGAATATTTGAAATAAAAAAGATATAATATACACGTGGGGTGCCGAAAGGCTGAGAACAGACCCGTAACCTGATCTGGGTAATGCCAGCGTAGGGAAGGCACCTTTTTATGGAGGTGTTTTTTTATGAAAGAAAACAAGATCACGACTAAAACATTGGCGATCATGGCGATCTACTGTGCTATGTTCGTCATCCTGGACAGGATCTCTGATGCATTGAATCTGTTCAAGATGGCTTCAGGAGGCAAACTGAATTTCGGTCCGATCGCTCTGCTGGTGTGTTCGTACCACCTGGGTTGGAAGAAAGGTGCGATGATCGGTGTCATCTCCGTCTTCCTGCAGCTGGTGATCGGTTCTGTCAGCTGGTATGGCTTCGCTTCTTTCTTTCTTGATTATATGATCGCTTACTCTGTCTACGGGATCGCTTCTTTGTTCCCGAATCGCGGTTTACTTTACAGCGGTATCCTGGTGACGAGTCTGATCAGGCTCTTGTCTTCCACTTTGGCCGGCACGATCGTATGGGAGACACCGCTCTGGGGCTCATTCACATACAATGCATCTTATATGATCCCGACGACTGTCTGTGCGATCCTCGTCGTTCCTCTTCTCTGTGAACGTCTGAGACCATTGATGGAGAGATATCATTAAGCTTCCTCTTCCTGTCACGGCATATTGTGATATAATGCAAAAGCATGGAAAAACTCGAGATCGGAAACAGTGTATTCGTTCAATCGTATAAGCATAATGGCGCAGTTCACCGCACCTGGTCAAAAGCGCTGGTGGTAGATGTCCTTGATGACTGTTATGTGGTCGCAACAGATCATACCTGGGTCGTCGAGGGGGATAACCGCCGCTGGCTGACCAGGGAACCGGCCATCTGTTTCTATTACAAGAACAAATGGTTCAACATCATTTCGATGGTCAGAAAGAGCGGAATTTATTATTACTGCAATGTGGCTTCACCGAGCATCTACGACGGTGAGGCGATCAAAAACATCGATTATGATCTGGATGTCAAAGTGTTCCCGGATGGAACATATATGGTCCTTGATGAAAATGAGTTCGCTTATCATTGCAGCAAGATGAACTATTCTGAAGAGATCAGAAAGATATGCGTCGATGCGAAGAATGAATTGGTAGATATGGTCAAAGAGAAGAAAAAGCCATTTGACTTCTCATATATCAATGACTACATCATGAGATATTTCGAGTTGATCTTTGAGAAAAATGAATCGGAAAAAGCTGAAGGATGACATGATCGCTGAATGCAAAAAAAAGATGCAAAAAAGTGAAAAAAATTGTTGACTTCAGCTTTTCTTTTTGGTAGTATAAATAAGCACCGCAGCGGAAAGCAAGGAATTGCAAAGCTGAAGGGTGCGATTCGATCTTTGAAAACTAAATAAGAAGCAATTAAACAAAACGTCAATTCATTTAAATCTAGAACGTTAAGTTCTTAAATATCGAGTCATCAAACGGAGAGTTTGATCCTGGCTCAGGATGAACGCTGGCGGCGTGCT
>JAILBD010000243.1 GCA_024681275.1 Erysipelotrichaceae bacterium | reverse complement strand
TTTCAGATGCAAAGCAAAGCGGACGAAGAATTCAGGCTTTGACAGGTCGATGAAGAAATAATAAGTCGAGAAATCTTTGATGATATCGGTAGTCAGCTGATAAATATCTTCACCGACATAATGTCTGACGTTTTCGATGGTGACCGTCTCATAGTCCAGGTTGGATGCCCTCGACAGGATCAGCATGGCGAATTCACCGACTTCAGACTCGTTGAAACGAATGCCGAATTTTTCTTCAAAGCTCCTGATGATATCGTTTGCCAGCTCGTATTCGTGCGACTTCAGAACGGAGGGAACCTTGTTCTGACTGTCGGAATCGTAGCCGTTGCGTATACGGTCTATGGTGATGGCGGAATGAAGGATCAGGTTCTCCAGTGAGTAGTCATTGATAAAGAAACGATGTTCCTCAAACTTGTTGAGGATGGTGTCCTTCAGGTACAGGACATCGATGTTTTCAAACGTGGAGGACATCTTTTCATAATTGATGATATTGTTTCTGGATTCCGAGTAGAGCAGAGAACTTAGCAGTTTTCGCTTGTTTTTCTCCAACCCGTTGACGACCAGCGTATCGTTCTGATTGACAAGTTCCAGATCGCCTTTGGAAAGGATCTTGCGAACACTGGCAAGGTCCGCTTTTAAAGTGGAATAGGAAATGAACATCTCATCACACAGATCGTAGGCATTGACCAGACCTCTTTTGATGATGGCGTTGATAAGATAGTTGACTCTTTCTTCCGCTGTCTGCGGAACAGAAGAACGGGAAACATTGAGAAGCTCGTCCGCTTTGTCCCTGTCGATGACGTAACCTTTGCGGGAAGAAAAGATCGTATCCGGAGCGGTCGCGTTGATCTCCTGAATATAGGATTTGACAGAACGCGGAGAGACGTTGAGTTTGTTGGCCAAAGAACCGGATGTCACAGGGGCATCAGCATCTTTCAGGGTCCGTATGATCTGTAAGAGATGGTTTTTCACAAGAACATTATATCCTATGAGAGATCCTTTGATACTGCATAGGACAAAAACTTTCACCATAACAAGGCAAAAGAAGAGTCGAAGCGTTGATGGATTCTTTCTAAAATATAGGCATGAAGAGGAAAATAAACGTTCTTTTAGTCTGTGGATCCGGTGCTTCTTCAAGCTTCATGGCCGCCAAGATGCGAATGGCTGCCAGGGAGACCGGATTGGATCTGGGGATCACGGCCAGGGCGGAAGCGGAGATCGTCAACTACATCGAAGACGTGGATGCAGTGATGGTCGGCCCACACCTCACAGGTTATTTTGAGGGTCTGAAGAAAAGATACAGCAAAGAAAAAACCATCATCCTGATGGATAAAGACTACTATGCAAAGCTTGATGGAAAAAAGGCGATAGAACACCTGCTTAGCGAGCTTGAAAACTTGCACGAAGACGGTGCAAATCATCAGATGAAAAACAAAAAAGAAACTGAAATAATATAACTGTCAAAAAAGGAGTAACAGATTATGGCTAAACACAACGTATTGCTGATATGCGGTACCGGCGCATCTTCCGGTTTCATGGCTGCCAACATCAGAAAAGCAGCCGCTGCCAGAGGTATTGAAATGACCGTCAATGCCAGAAGTGAATCGACAGTCGAAGATTATATTGAAGAAATCGACTGCCTTCTGATCGGTCCGCACCTTGCACACCTCGAAGAAGAAATGAACGAGAGATGCGAAGGTTATGATGTCAAGGTCGCCGTCATTGAAAAGGACGCATATGCACACCTCAATGGCGATAAAGCTCTTGATCAGATCTTAGCTTTATTCGGGGAATAATCTCCGTTAATAAAGAAAAACATGTAAAAAGAAAGGGGAAAATTCTTACATGCAGAAATTTATGGATTGGCTCGAGAACAAGTTCGCGCCTACTCTCCAGAAAGTCACTAATTACACCTGGATCGTTGTAATTAAGGACTCTGTCTTACAGATCCTGCCATTCATTCTGGCTGGTTCACTGTTCTGTGTCCTGGCTATCGTTTACGGCGGATTCTGGACACCGTTTGGCTGGACGATGTCAAAGATCTCTTTGATGGTCGCCTTCCTGATCCCGTTCAATTACTGTGAGAAAAAGAGATACAGAAAGCAGAGATTGCTGGCTGGTATCACCGGCCTGCTGCTGTTCATGATCTTCGTTGAACCGGAAGTCGTCGCTTCTGGCGCAGCTACGCAGAGCGTTGGCCTCTATGGCGCAGCAGGTATGTTCGTCGCCATGTTTGCCGGTGTCATCTCCGGTCTGGTATTCGGCGCTTTCGCAAAATTCTCATTCTTTAAAGAAGATTCCGTCATTCCTGACTTTGTACGTCAGTGGTTCGACGCTCTGCTTCCGATCATGCTGGTCGTTTCAGCTGGTTGGCTGGTCGTCGGTGTCCTTGGTGTCGATGTTGCCGGAACGATTCAGAAGATCTTCTCTCCGTTGGCACTGATCGCTAACACGCTGCCTGGTATGATGATCGTCACTTTCTTCCAGTGCTTCATCTACTCTATGGGTATTTCCGGTTGGGTACTGACACCTGTTACTGACCCGGTCAAGAGACAGGCTACAGAAATGAATCTGGCTCTGGTCGCCGCAGGTACGGCAACTGCTCAGAATCTCTCTCTGTTCACTGAGACCACGATGTACACTTGCTACATGTGGATCGGTGGCATCGGTGCTACGCTGTCGCTGGTTCTCATGATGTGCTTCTCCAAGTCTCAGGAGCTGAAGGCTCTCGGCAGAGCTTGCTTAGGCCCTGGCATCCTGAACATCAACGAGCCGGTCATCTTCGGTGCTATCGCCTGGAACCCGCTGCTCATGATCCCGATGTGGATTCAGGGTCCTGTCGCTGCATTAACGACTTGGGCTTTCACAAAGTGGATCCCGTTTGCAAAGATCCCTCGCATTGACTTCGAATTATGGTATTGCCCATATCCGATTTCAACATGGATCTCAACTCAGGGACATCTGCCAAGCATCATCTTCGTCATTGCTCAGTTTGCTTTACAGGCTGCCATCTGGTATCCGTTCTTCAAAGCTTACGAGAAGCAGAAGGTTGCAGAAGAGGCTGCTGCAGAATAATCTGATCTGTTAAGTGTTTCAAACGCTGTCGCAGGCTTTGGTCAGCGACAGCGTTTATTTATCTGATATCGTTTTTATCAAAGGAGAGAATCAACAATGACACCTGAAGAAAAGACAGAATATATCGTTGGCAAGGCAATGGAGATCATCATGAACTCCGGTGATGCCAGAAATTTCGCTGCACAGGCTTTCAACAAGATCGTTGAGGGTGATTATGAGGCAGCAAAAGCGTTATTGAAAGACGCTGAAAAAGTCCAGACAGCCGCTCACGTCGTACAGACCGAAATGATACAGGGCGACATCAGAGGCGGCGATGAGAAGATGGAGTATTCCGTTCTCTTTGCACACGCTCAAGACACCCTGATGACCATTCAGGTCGAGATCAATATGACGAAGAATTTCCTGAAGTATGCGCAGGCGATCGATGCCAAACTGAAGGGGTAAGATATGGCAAAGATGAGTAAAGTCAACGGACTTCCAAAAGACTTCTTCTGGGGTGGCGCTTTAGCGGCGAACCAGATGGAAGGAGCCTGGAAGGAAGGCGGAAAGGGCTGGTGTTTAGCTGATATCAACAGAGCCCAGTATGACATCGACCCAAAAGATCGTTACAACATGGAGATTGATACAGCGTATATCGAGAAGGCCATGAAAGAAGACGATCTGCTTTACCCGAAAAGAAGAGGTATCGACTTCTATCACACTTACGAAGAAGACATCAAACTCTTGGCCGGTTCCGGTATGAACAGCCTGAGGACCTCCATCAACTGGGCGAGGATATTCCCAAACGGCGACGATGCGGAACCGAACGAAGAAGGTCTGGCATATTACGACAGGCTTTTCGACTGCATGATCGCAAACGGCCTGGAACCGCTGATCACCCTGTCACACTATGAGATGCCTTTGAATCTGGCGATCAAATACAACGGCTGGTACTCCAGAGAGCTCGTCGATCTCTTTGTGAGATACTGTGAAGTCTGTTTCAAAAGGTATAAAGGGAAGGTCAAATACTGGATTGTCGTCAATCAGATCAACCTGATCGTTCATGAGAGCTTCAACCACTTAGGCATCGCTGCCGACAAGGTCGAGAATCTCCTGGAAGCCAAATATCAGGGCGTGCACAACGAGATGGTCGCCTGTGCCAAGGCGACGAAGATCGGTCACGAGATCGATCCGGAGAACCAGATCGGCATGATGTTCTGTTCCAACCTGACTTATCCGTGCTCACACAGACCGGAAGATGTCTTCTGGAACATGCGCCACAACCAGATGGAGTATCTCTATGGTGATATCATGGTCAGAGGATATTACCCAGGCTATGCGCTGAGATACTATGATGATCACGACGTCCACATCAAATTCTATCCTGGTGACGAGGAAGCTCTGAAAGAGGGTACAGTTGATTTTGTCTCCCTGAGCTACTATTACACCAGGCTGTCCGGTGAAAAACCGTTCCTTGAGACCGAGCTCGGTCAGATACCAAATCCTGATCTTCCGGCTTCCGACTGGGGCTGGTCGATCGATCCGCTGGGACTGCGCATTGCTCTGAACGAGTACTGGGACAGATATCAGAAACCGATCTACATCACAGAAAACGGACTGGGTGCCTACGACAAGGTCGAGGCCGATGGTTCCATTCATGATGAATACCGCATCGATTATCTGAGAGAACACATCAAAGCGTTCGAAGAAGCAGTCAAAGACGGCGTAGATCTCAGGGGTTACTATCCATGGGGTCCGATCGATATCATCAGCTGTTCATCCAGCGAGATCGAGAAGCGCTATGGTTTCATCTATGTCGACTATGACAACTATGGCAACGGTACCGGCAAGAGAAGCCTGAAAGACTCCTACTACTGGTATCAGAAAGTCTGCGCCTCCAACGGCGAAGATCTCGATTAATACCCGTTTTATAAAGCATAAAAAGGCCCTTCTTTGAGACTTGGGAAAACGTCTGTTTCACCGAGGTTTTGGCAAGAGGGGCTTTTTATTGAAGATTTCCCTGCCTGGTGCAGGAGCTTATTTTTATCCTGTAAGGAAATAAGATAAGATATTGATTGATGAATCTAATACACGAAAAAATCATCAGGCTATTGCTGGAAAACAGCGGTCCGGTTACCTCAAAACATCTGTCGGAAATGATGGGTATTTCTTCTCGCACAATCAAAACCTATATCGCTCAAATCAATCAGGAAGCGGATACGATGGTGATCAACGGAGGAAATCAGGGGTACACGATCAACCGCAACGTGGGCCAGTCGCTTCTGAACAGAAACGAAGACGACATCCCCCAGAACTTTGAGGAAAGAAGAAATTACCTGATTAAGGAATTTCTTTTGAAACACACATCCTCTTTGGAGATCGAGGAGCTATGCAACAAGCTCTGTGTTTCAGAAGCCACTTTACGTTCAGATATCAGCAGAATGAACCGCCTCTACGAATCCTACAAAATCAGCTTCCGCTTCAAGAAAGACGATCTCTGGATCGAAGGTCCCGAGCGCTCGCTACGAAAAATGTATTCCCTGACTCTGCTGGATAATGTGGAAAGCAGCTATTTTGACTATGAACTTCTGCAGAAGGAATTCTCGGATTTTAACGTCAGATACATCGTCAGCGTTGTCCGCAAAGTGTTCCAGAAATATAACTACTTCATCAACGAATTCGCTCTGTTCAATCTGACGCTGCACATCGCGGTGATCATCGACCGGCTGAAAAAGAAGAACTATGTCCAGCCGCTGGAGAATGTCAGAATGAACGAAGAAGAGCGCACGATCATCTCTGAGATCTGTGAAAAGCTGGAAGAGGACTATGACATAACTTTCACTAAAGGAGAACAAACAGAAATCTATATCCTCTTCCGTTCCAACGCCAACCTTCCCACGACCGATGAATACAAAAAACTGAAAGAACTGGTCGGAAACGAGATCTCCGATGATACGCTGAGTCTGATCGAAGACATCAAAAACCGCTATTATGTAGATCTTTCCAACCAGACCTTCACCGTACCTTTTGCTCTGCATCTGAAGAACCTGATTTTCCGGGCACGCAACGGCAGTGCCATCTTCAATCCAATGAGCGCTTCGATTATCCAGAGTCAGCCGATTGTCTTTGACATTGCGCTGTTTGTGGCGATGAGACTGATGGAAGAGTACGATATTGAAATCAAGGAGGGTGAGATATGCTTCCTTGCCTTGCACATCGGCGGTGAAATCGAGAGACAGAAGCACGCTTCACAGAGAATCAGGACAGTCCTGCTCTGCCCGACCTACATGGATCTGTCCAGTCAGCTCTACAACAAGCTGCTGCTGATATATTCCAACGAGATCAACATCGTTTCCGTCGTTCAGCAGCTCTCGGAGATCGGAAATATGAAGTATGATCTGCTGATATCGACAATCCGAAGCGAGACAGGCAAAGGCGTCAACGTAGTCATTTCTCCCTTCCTTTCGCAGAAAGACAAGACGGAAATCCAGAACGCAATTGAAACAACCCGCAACAGGATCACCGGACGGATGCTGAAACGCCATTTCGACGACTTCTTTGAAAAAGAGCTGTTTTTCTACAAACCGAAGAACACACACGAAAGGGACGATGCGATTGACCTGCTGGCGAACAACTTGATGAGGATTGGCTACGTCAGGGAGGATTTCAGAGAGAACGTCATGAAGAGAGAAAACGCGGCCGCCACGGTTTTCGGAGCGGTTGCAGTACCGCACTCGGTAGAGATGGACGCTCTAAAGACCAGCGTCTCGGTGCTGATCGATCCTGCAGGAATCAGCTGGAGCGGCCGCCTGGTGAATGTTGTTCTGATGATGTCGATTCATGCGCACGACCACGCGGAGTTCACGCAGTTGTATGAGGCCCTGATAACGGTCTTCTCGGACGAAGAGTACCTGCGGATGATCTGCAGTTGCAGAGATTTCGACAGATTCAAGGAAACGCTGCTGTCATTGATTGATTAGATGCCCAGGGCATCTTTTCTTTTCCCCGGGCGGTGCAAAGCGCTATTAGGTAAAAATCAGAGAGCTTAATATACTGAAATCACAAGCCGGCAAACAAAGGAGGAAATTGCTATGAAGATATTGCTTTGCTGCGGAGCTGGAATGTCCAGCGGATTCATTGCTAAGAAGGTAAGGGCTGCCGCCAAGAAAGACGGCGTTGCGGATTGTTCCTGCAACGCACAGGCCGAAAGCACGATCGGACCTTCTCTTCCGACGGTCGACATCGTATGTCTGGGACCGCACCTCAAACCGAAATTTGAATCGATCAAGAGCCAGTGCGACCAGTACGGCACCAAGTGCATGGTCATTCCTGCCGACATCTATGCAACGATCGACGGCGACGGACTCTACAAACTGATCAAAGAAGAATTAAGTAAATAAGAACAACAAAAGGGGAAAGAAAATGTCTGAAAAGAAACCTAACGCTTTTATGAACTGGATGATGACGAAGTTCGCTCCCACAATGCAGAAGGTCATTGCCAACCCGTGGGTTGCCGCAATCGCTGACGCATGGACGAGAGCTCTGCCGATCATCCTGACGGGATCGCTGATCTTCTTCTACAACGTATTCCGTTCCTATATTCCTGCATTACCGAATCTGGATCCGATCAAGGACTTCTCCTTCGGATTCCTGTCACTGTTTCTGGTATTCATCGTTC
>JAILBD010000210.1 GCA_024681275.1 Erysipelotrichaceae bacterium | reverse complement strand
CAAGGGCATTGCCCTGGCCGAAAAGATGGCGGATCATTACAAGGATGAGGATGCCATCGTCGCCTGGCAGGTGGACAACGAGATCGGACATGAAGGTTCCGATATCTGTTACTGTGAGAGCTGTCATCGCAAGTTCATCTCCTATCTGAAGAAGAGATATCGGGATATCGATGAGCTCAACCAAAGATGGGGCACCGCTTT
Source organism: Erysipelotrichaceae bacterium (assembly GCA_024681275.1). The sequence goes on along the minus strand of JAILBD010000210.1, from coordinate 4,402 downwards.
CTGGACGCAGACTTACAGTGATTTTGATGACATCCCGCTGCCAAGACCTGCTTTTACAGCCCACAATCCGTCGCTGCGTCTGGAGTGGGCGAGGTTCAGGAATCAGGCGGCCGTCAACTATATCAAGGGTCTGGCTGATGCTGTGAGACGATATGACAGGCGTCATCCTGTCACCCATGATTTTGAGGGCGGTATCATCAACAAGTGCTTCTCGCCTTTTGACGTGGCAAAGGATCTGGATTTCGTATCCTATAACAATTACCCGGTCTGGGGAGGGCAGAAAGAGCCTCTCACTGATTCCGATCTGGCTTTTTCCGTGGATTTTGCCAGAGGTTTTTCGGGAAAGAATTTCTGGGTCACGGAATCGATCATGGGCCAGCAGGGCCACAACGATATCGGCTATGCACCAAAACCCGGCGAGGCAAAACGCTGGGCTCTGGATTCCCTGGACCACGGGGTGGAGAGCCTGATCTTCTTCCGTTACCGGGGCTACACGAAGGGTGCCGAGCAGTTCTGTTTCGGTATCGTCGATGCGGATAATGAGAAGAGACGGAAGTACTATGAGACGAAGGATTTCTTCAGACTGGCAAAGGAAAAACCTGTCACTTATCCGAAGTCGAAAGCCTGCATCGTCTACGATTATGATTCCAAGTCTTCCATGGCGATCCAGAGGCAATCTGATGTCTTTTCTTACGAGAAGGAATGCCAGAAGTTCTATCGTCAGTTCTTCATGCGCGGAATGAACTGCGACATCATCGATAGTTCCGGTGATCTCTTCGCTTATGAGGTGGTCATCCTGCCTTACATGATCATCATGTCTGATGCGTTCAAAAAGAGGATCAGGGACTATGTATCAGAAGGTGGAAAGCTCATTCTGACTGCCCGCAGTGCCTGGAAGGATGAAGACAACAATCTGGTCTTCGGAAAACGTCTGCCGGTCGGTCTGGATGACCTGAGCGGTTGTGTCGTCGAAGAACATGAGTCGCTTCTGGAAGGACAGTTCAGCAGATGCGTGTATCAGGGTTTTGAGGGAAGAGGCTTCGTCTTTGAGGAGCTCCTGAAGGTGAAGGATGGAAAAGTGCTTGTGTCCTGGAAGGACAATCCGTTTGGGGATTACGCTGCGGCGACAGTCAATGCGTATGGAAAAGGAAGGTGCTATTATCTTGGTTCTTCCTTTGATGAAGAGCTGCTGACGAAGCTCTTCGATGAGATACTGAAATGAAAAAAAGTCAGGTGATGCCTGACTTTTATAGTTTGCCGTTGTACTGATAGAAGACATCGTTGTCCGGGAGCTCTTTCATGTCAGAGATGTCGATCCCTTTGTTTTCAGCGATCTTTGAGACCAGTTTCAGCGACAGGACCGAGAGGGCGTAGTCGTTGACGATCGTGTCTTCGTATCCGGAATCAAGGCAGATGATGTGATCATAGTGAGCTGAAAGATATTGTTTCAGCATCTCATCCAGTTCACTGTCCGTCCTGAAGAAGATCAGGTCGCTTTTGAGTCTTCTTGTGATATTGATGCGTCCGTGACAGTAATTGTACTTGTCGTGGACGACACAGGTACCGAAGCCTCCTTCGATGATCGATGATTCAAGCAATGTCGCAGCCGTGACGGATTCGTAGCCGGACATGACTTCGTAATGGAGAGTATCGGAATCGGATACGATATCCCTGCGCAGGATCTTTTGAACAAGATCCGGATCATTGAGATACCAGAGCAGGATCAGAGTCAGAGGCGCGATGGTCGCGGAAACAGAGACGTAAGAGACCTCTTTGGGCATCTGATATACGATGTTTTCGAATTCCGGTCTGGGGGTTCCGGTCAGCAGATACTTCTTCAGATTTGTCTGAAGGCAGACCTCCACACCGGGCTTGCTGCCGGAATAGGAGACAGCGATAACGTTGTCGTATGGAGTCAGGTCCATGTAGGCGAGATCGCGGGGGAAGACGAAATCGGTGATGATGTGCTTCTTTTCCCTGAGGACCTTGGCCAGAAAGACGGCGACGATGCTGGATCCCCCGACTCCGCAGACCAGTGTTGGCCCTTCGATCGAATCGAGTTTGTCAAAGAATACTTTGAGGTCGCTGTGACTGATCGCGTGGAAGACTTTTTCTTCCAGAGTATCGAAACAGTCTTTCATCTTGTCATAGATCATAATCGTACTCCTTCGCGAATCGTTCCAGTGTTTCGAAAGAGGCGACTCCGCCGCTTCCGCCGAATACCGTGCAGGCATAGGCGCCGTTGACGCTGGCCATGGCTAAGGCTCTTTCGTAGTCCATGCCGTCCAGAAGGCAGGCGATGAAGCAGCCGGCAAAGGCATCGCCGGCACCGGTGGAATCAAAGACTTTCAGGCCTTTCAGTGAAGGCTTATAGATCTCCCTGTCTTTGAGATAGAGCGTCGACCCGCGGGATCCCCGCGTGATGACGAGAAATTCTCCGCCGTTTCTGAAGATGATGTCTTTTGGTTCTTCAGGGGAGTGGACTTTCAGCCTCTCGTAGTCCATATCATTGATGAAGAGGCCATCCACCAGATCATAGAGGATCTTCACTCTGGATGGATCATCGTACTTGGAGGAACCATCCATGATCATGCGGGCTCCGTGGCGCTTTGCTTCGAGGAAAGGGTCGAGAGAGGAGAAGGACCTGTTAATCATGTGCATGAGCGAATAGATGTATGTCGCATCGTTCATCAGGTCCTGCATCTTCTGATCGACGTCGTAGACCGGTCTGATCGGGTCGACGACGAACATCGTCCGCTGTTCTCCGGTCAGGATGATGACGACCTGACCGTTGGATACGCCTTCCTTGATGATGATGTTTTCCGTATCGAATCCGAATCTTTTCATTTCGCTGAGCAGGAAGGAGGTGCTTTCATCTTCTTTTCCCAGCATGTCCAGTGCCTTGACGTTCAGTCCCTTGCTGGCGCAGACGGCACCGACGTTGAGCGGGCAGCCGCCGGCCATGCTTCGGATGTAGCGGGCATGAGAAAAATCGCCTTCTTCGGGGTAGGAATCAGCTTCATAGAAGAGGTCGACGCTGCTTCCCAAGATCGTTAACAAATATTTATCCATAACTTAATTATAATATGGGATGTCATATAATAGTGTTAAGGAGAGTACCATGTTTAAGAATATCAAAGAAGCTGAACAATATATTAAAGAGAACAACATCAGGTTCATAGACCTGAAGCTCGTCGATCTGCGCGGACGTTTCAGACACCTTTCGATCCCTGCTGAAAGGCTCAACGAGCAGCTGATGAAAGACGGAGTGGGGTTTGATGCGTCGAATTACGGATATGCCAGGGTCGAGAAATCGGATATGGTCTTTTATCCGGACCTGGGTTCGGCCTATGTCGAACCGTTTGCGCAGGTCCCGACGCTGTCCATGATGGCGAATGTCTATGTGATCGAGAAGGACCACAACAGGCCTTTTGAACAGTACCCGAGAAATGTGATCAGGGCTGCTGTCGATTATATGAAACAGAAAAAGGTTGCTGATGAGATGATCATCGGTCCGGAATATGAGTTTTCCGTCTTTGATGCGATGACTTATCACGTTTCAGGCGATGAGGTCTCAAGCAGGCTCTATTCTCTGGAATCGGAATGGTCCGATAAGGCAGAGGGCTCCAATGGTTATCACACCTTGCGCAAAGGCGGTTATCATGTCGATCAGCCTTCCGATGTCTTTTTTGATCTGCGCAATGAGATCTGCGAGCTCATGGCGGACTGCGGCATCAGGGTCAAGTATCATCATCACGAGGTGGGCGGAAGCGGTCAGATGGAGATCGAGATCGAATTGGGTGAGGTCTGCAAACTGGCAGATGACACCATGATGACCAAGTACCTGGTCAGGAATGCGGCGGCCAGAGATGGCTATACGGCGACATTCATGCCGAAACCGATCAATGATGAGGCGGGCAACGGCATGCATGTGCATATGATCTTAAAAAAGGACGGGAAAAATGTCTTCTATGACAAGGGCAGATATGCCAACCTGTCCAAAGAGGCGATGTATTTCATTGGCGGTCTGCTCAAGCACAGCGCTTCTCTGTGTGCGATCTGCGATCCGTCGACCAACTCCTACCGCAGACTGGTGCCGGGTTTTGAAGCGCCGGTCACGATCGGTTATGCTTCTGCCAACCGCAGTGCCATCGTGAGGATCCCGAGCTACGCCAAGAGTGAGGATACCGTGCGTTTTGAACTGCGTTCACCGGATGCGACCTGCAACCCGTATTTCGCTTATGCGGCGATCCTGATGGCCGGCCTGGATGGAGTCCTGAACAGGATCGATCCCGATGATCACAACTGGGGTCCTTTTGATTTCAATCTTTACCATCTCAGTGAGGAAGAAAAGGCGAAACTGGAACATCTGCCTGAGAATCTGAATGAGGCGATCAGAGCT
>JAILBD010000188.1 GCA_024681275.1 Erysipelotrichaceae bacterium | reverse complement strand
GGGGCCGTTCGGCGTCATGGGCGGCTACATGCAGCCGCAGGGCCATGTGCAGACGATCATGAATCGCATCGATTTCGGTCTGAATCCGCAGATGGCGCTGGATGCCCCGAGATGGCAGTGGAGGGAGAGCAACCAGGTCGCTTTTGAACCGAACTTCCCGAAGGCGATCACATCGTCGCTTCAAAGCAGGGGACATCAGGTTTCGGTCGCTTCAAACAGCACTTCATTCGGCAGAGGGCAGATCATTGAGAGGTTGGATAATGGTGTCCTGGTCGGCGGGACCGAGTCCAGGACGGATTCCAATATCGCCTCTTACTGATATAATAGACAGCGGAGAGTTTTAGATATGTTAAAAAAGATCTGGTTGATATTCATCAATACCTTCACCATTTCCATGACGGCCAATTCCGGTTATGCGATGCTGGGGGTGATCAAGAACCGTTTCGTTGACAAGTACGGCTGGTTCAAAAAAGAGGAGATGGAAGACTACATCGCTCTGGCACAGTCCTGCCCGGGACCTGTCGCCTGTTCCTCTTCGACGATCATCGGCTATCAGCTCTGCGGTGTACCGGGAGCTCTGGCAGCCGTTCTCGGCGTCATCCTGCCGCCTTTCATCATGATGATCCTGGTGACCTTTTTCTATACGTTCATCTCGACGAACCCCTATGTGAGAGTTTTCATCAACGGCATGCAGGCCGGTGTCTGCGCGATGCTGCTGGATGTCGTATTGGGCCTCTTCTCGGGTGTGAAGAAGATGAACAACGTCTTCTATTATGTGATGATGGTCCTGTGTTTCCTATTTGTGAGACTGACGAAGATCTCGGTCTTCTATCTGGCTGTGATCTGTATCATCGTGGCGGTCGTTAAGACGTTCATGATCAGGAAGAAAGTGGAGGAAAGCTTATGATCAGTGTTATAGATATTTTCCTGAATTTTCTGAAGATCGGTATTTTTGCTTTTGGCGGCGCCTATGCGGTCATTCCTCTGGTCGAGGAGCAGATGGTCACCAATACGGGCTGGATGACCTTTGAGGAGTTCTCTGATCTGGTGGCGATCGATGAGCTGACGCCGGGTCCTATCATTATCAACTCTTCAACGTTCATCGGCATGAAGCTGAGCGGCGTTCCGGGAGCGATCGCGGCAACGCTTGCCTGTGTCATTCCGGGCATCGTCATCGCTCTGATCCTGGTCCGTCTCTATCAGAAATACAAAGAGATCCAGGTGATCAGTGAGGCGATGAAAGTCCTCAAGTGCATGTCTGTCGCTCTGATCTTCTCGGTCCTGATCAAGATGTTTGTTTCAGCGGTCTTCCCTTCAGGTGTGAAGGTCCTGTCGGATGTGAATATCCTGACTCTGGCAATGATGATCGTCAGTTTCTATGTTCTGAAAAGATATAAGACCAATCCGCTCTATGTCATGTTGGCATGCGGGACGATCAATCTGCTCATATCATTTATAAGATAAAAATACAGACCTCATTGAGGTCTGTTTTTAACGTCTGTTCTGTCTGATGTACTGATAGAGGACAGGCACGATGAGATCCAGCACTTCCTGGTATCCGCAATACCCGTCTGTGAGATAACACACATTCTGTCTTTTGCATCCGCCGTTGCAGATATTGACGTATCTGCATGTTTCGCATGGCTTCTTTTTGCAATCGGATGAGGCGATGAACGATACGGCTGTCTGAGTCTGTCTGAGTTCTTTGAAGGAACTGTCCAGCAGATTGCCCAAGCGGACTTCGTCCAGACAGTAGAAGTCGCAGGGATAGACGTCGCCGTTGGCTTCGATGACGAACTGCTGGGAGCAGCGTCCCAGCATCCCGCACTGATAAGGCGGATATCCTTCCAGCATGGCGGCGATGTTTTCAAAGAGATTGATATTGAGCGGCTTGCCCGTTTTGATGAAGTCGTCGTTCCAGACTTTGAAGAAATCCTTATAGAAGGATGCGTAGAGTTCAGGTGTGAGTGCCATTTCGTTGTTTTCCTCGTTGAGTCCCGGCAGGCAGGGGATCAGCTGGATGTATTCGAAGTTGTGTGACTTGTAGAATCTGAACAGGGCATCCGGATGTCTGGCCAGCTGGGCAGTGACGACGGTCAGGATGTTGTAGTCGACTCCCGCTTTGCCAAGCAGATCGATGCCTTTGAGGACTTTGTAGAAAACACCTCTTTTCAAAGGATCGTACCTGAATTCGTCCATGTTGGTCTGATAGCCGTCAAGGCTGACGCCGACCAGAAAGGCATTCTCTTTGAAGAAGGCTGTCCATTCTTCATCCAGCAGAGTCGCGTTGGTCTGTATGGAATACTGCGGTTTGATATTCGGATATCTTCGTACTGTTTCCGTGAATCTTCTGAAGTAAGGAAGTCCGGCCATCGTCGGTTCTCCTCCCTGAAAACTGATGGATGCCGTTCCGTTTTCATTGAGTTCTTCGGATATCCTGGCGATGAGTTTTTCCATGACTTCTTCTTTCATGATGCCGGTCGAAGCGATCGTGCGGTTTTCGGAGATGTCATGATAAAAACAGTAGCGGCAGCGCAGGTTGCACAGGGATGAGGCAGGTTTGATCAGTACGGATATGTGTTTAGCCATGTTGACACCTTTTCTGTCTTAATCTTAACGTAAAAAGGCCTTTTTTCATATAAAAACAGTACTTTTTGTCAGAAATGTTTGAAACGTTTCAAATTTCTATTGACAGAGATGACAGTGCATATATAGAATAAAAGCGTAAAAGATTTGAAACGTTTCAAATCTTGGAGGTGAATATGAGAGCCGTAATGCTGATGTATGATACCCTGACCAGGAATTATCTGCCGAACTATGGCTGTGATTTTTCGATCATGCCTAATTTCAAAAGACTGGCTCAGAAGTCGGTGACATTCGATGAATTCTATGGCGGTTCGATGCCTTGCATGCCGGCAAGAAGGGAACTTCATACCGGCAAGTACAACTTCCTGCACAGAGGCTGGGGTCCGCTGGAACCGTATGATGATTCCATGCCTGAGACTTTGAGCAAGAACGGCATCTACACCCATCTGGTGACGGATCATTCCCATTACTGGGAGGATGGCGGTGCGACTTATCATGGACGTTACTCATCGTGGGAAGGTTTCCGCGGACAGGAAGGAGACCGCTGGGTACCGCAGGGTGAGGCGGACCTGAGTCTGAATGAGTGTCCGTTGAACAAGAAGAACATCTCCGCTGTTCAGCATCTGGCCAACAGGTCCAGGATCTGCAGGGAAGAGGATATGCCTTCCGTTCAGACGGTGAGTGCCGGTCTAGACTTCATCGATCATTATCAGGATAAAGACAACTGGTTCCTGCAGATCGAGTGCTTCGATCCGCATGAGCCGTTCTATGTGCCTGACAGGTACAGAGAGCTCTATGACTGCGGAGACAGCAGACAGGCCTTCAACTTCCCGCCTTACACTTCTACCGTTGGCAAATACACGCAAGAGGATATCGCAAAACTGAGAAAGGAATACTGCGCACTGCTCAGCATGTGTGATGAACAGCTTGGCAGAGTGCTGGATATATTCGATAAGTATGACATGTGGAAGGATACGATGCTGATCGTGAACACCGATCACGGCTTCTTCCTCGGTGAACATGACTACATCGGCAAGAATTTCCCGCCGATGTATGACGAGGTCATCCATACGCCGTTCTTCATCCATGACCCAAGATTCGGTCACGATGGCGAGAGAAGGGGTTCTGTAGCGCAGACGCCTGATCTGGTTCCGACGCTGCTCAGCTACTTCGGATTGGAAGGATTTGAGGATATGGATGGCAGGGATCTGGCTCCTGTCATCGACAAGGATGAAAAGATCCATGATCAGATCCTCTATGGGGTCCATGGCGGACAGATCAACGTCTATGATGGCCGCTATGTCTATATGAAGGGCAGCACAGACACCAGCAAGGCTGTATTCAATCACACCTTGATGCCGACGAACATGAGAGGTTTCTTCTCCAGGGAAGAGCTTCAGAAAGCAGAACTGATCGACGGCGGCAGATATTCAAATGACACACCTGTTCTGAAGGTACCGGCATATCATTCGATGGGCTCCTTCGTAGCCTGGCCGGATGCCTTGTACGATAAGAAAGAGGATCCTGATCAGATCAATGATCTCAAGGATCCGCAATTGATCAAGGATATGACTGCAAAGCTGGTCAAGGCGATGAAAGAAGCCGATGCACCGGACTGGCAGTTTATCAGATTAGGCATAGAAGAAATTATTTAAGGAGGAAACAATGAAATCTGAATCTATGACCGCGTTCATGCAGGAAAAAGTCATGCCTGCAGTGACCAAATTCACGAACTTCCATTTTGTCAGATGCATGCAGCAGGGTATCGTCGCTTGTACCAATGCGACGATGATCGGTTCCATCTTCATGCTTCTGCTCATCCCACCATTCCCTGCAACGATGTCTGGCGGTATCGTTGATGCGTGGAGAAACTTCTCCGCTGCCAACGCCGGAATCCTCAATCTGGGTTATACATTAGGTATCAACTTCGCAGGATTCTACATCCTTCTGGGTATGGTCAGTGCTGTATGTAAAGAAGAAAAGGTCCCGGCTGTCAACAACATGGTCATGGCTGTTCTTGCGTTCCTCTTCTTACATTGCGACATCGTCGACGGCAACCTGACGATCGGCCTCTTAGGCGCTCAGGGTATGATGGCTGCCATCATCGTCGGCTATTTCGTTCCGCTTTTGAACATCTGGTTCAAGAAACACGGTCTGAGGATCAAAATGCCGGATTCCGTTCCGCCATTCGTTTCTGAACAGCTCGAAGACATGATCTCAAGCTTTGCTGTCATGGCAGTCGTCGTCGTCGTCAAACTGATCTTTGGTGCTTTCGGTATGACTCTTGCAAGCTTCATCAACAAGCTCTTCGGTCCGATCTTCTCCGGTGCTGATACGCTCTTTGCTGTACTTGTTTACTGCATCGTCGTTCGTGTCCTCTGGTTCTTTGGTATCCATGGCAACGCTGTCGCAAACGCAGTCGTCATGCCGATCCTGACCATGGCTTCTGTTGCTAACACGGAAGCAGTCGTCGCCGGCGGCAAGCCTAGCATCATCTTCAACGGCAACTTCCAGCAGTGGACGACACAGGGCATCCTGTTCATCGTCATCGCTATCCTGCTGGTCGCAAAATCCGATCAGCTCAAGGCTCTGTCCAGAGTCGCCATCGTTCCGGCTCTTGTCAACATCGGCGAGCCTCTGACTTTCGGTCTTCCGCTGGTTCTGAATTTTGATATCCTGGTGCCTTACCTGATCGTCTTCGCACTCTGCGGTTTCACGCCTTACATGGCTTGCAAGCTGGGTCTGATGAACATTCCTTACGTCGGTGTTCCATTCACTCTTCCGGCTATCATCAAGGTCTTCTTCATGTCCATGGACTGGAGAGCAGTCGTCGTCTATCTGGTCAACGCTGTCGTCTGTGTCCTAATCATGATCCCGTTCATCAAGAAATATGATGCGAAGCTCTGCGCTCAGGAAGCAGCTTCCAGGGAAGAAAACAACTAATCATTAAGGAGGACTTATGTCTGTTCTGATCATCGTCCTGAAAGTCATACTTGCGATCGTCGCCCTCTACAGGCTCTTCATCATGTTCCGTTTTCGCAGAAGCGATACGAATGTGCGTTTCTCATTCGAACTGATGTCGATGCTGGAAGTGGACGCGGTCATCGGCATGACCATCGTCAGTTTGCTGGCTGCGATCGATGAGAGGTCCTATACGTTCACGATCATCCTGCTTCTTGCTTCGATCGTACTGAACATTTCCAATCTGTTCAGGGTCATCGTGGCAGGTGACAGCAGGATCCTGATCGGTCCGTATGATTTTGATCTCAAGGATATCAAAGGAATGAACAATTCCAGGATCACCTTGCACGTCTTTGTGAAAGGCGGCAGGAAGATCGATGTTGTCGTCCCCCTGACAAACAACGAGACGATCAGAAAGATGAAGTACATCCGGAATTAAATCGTTAGGGCGGAGCAGTCCGCCCTTTCTTGTGTAAAATATAAGTATGGCGTCGATCAAGGATATCGCAAAAGAATTAGGCATCGCTGTATCGACCGTTTCGATGGCTCTCAATGACGATCCGCGTATCGCAAAGAAGACGAGGGATCTGGTCCATGAGAAGGCCAGAGAGATGAAATATGTGCGCAATGGCGCTGCTGTCGATCTGAAGAAACAGAAGACAGGTCTGATCCTGTTTGTTGTTTATGATGCGTCCAGATCTTTCTTTTCCTACACGATCAAGAAGCTGCAGGAAGCCACGGCTGAGATGGGATATGATTTCCTGATCTCGACGACTTACGGAGGCCACAGCGATACGGCTTTACGATATATCAAAGAGAGAAGGTCGGATGCGGTCATCGTCTATACCAAGACGATCGAAGATGAATTGCTGGGAGAGTGCGCTTCTGATCATTTCCCGATCTTTGTGCTGGGACATGATGCCAATTCGGACAATCCTTTTGTCAGAAGCTTTGTCATGCAGGAAGAACTGGCGCCCCTTGATACCTGTGAGTATCTGATCAGCAAGGGGCACAAGCGCATCGGTTTCGTGACCGGTTTTGCCCAGTCTTACGGTACGATCCGTTCCATGAACGGTTATCGCCTTTCCATGAAAGAACATGGTTTGAACGTCGATGAGTCACTGATCTTCGATGCCGAAGGCAGTGCAAGCGAAGATGGCTACAGGGTGACGGAGGAAAAGATCCTGGACAGGGTCGATGATATGGATGCGCTCATCTTTTCCAATGATGATATCGCCGTCGGTGCGATGAAGTGCTTCAACGATCATCATATCGATATACCTGGTCAGCTTTCTGTCATCGGCAAGCACAATATCCCGGCTTCTTCTTCAACTGTCCCGCCTCTGACGACTTCGACACAGGAATCCGAATACAGCGATTACTTTAAAGATCTGGTCATTTGTCTGGATTCCTATATCAATGGAAAGCCCGATAAGAAGATCGAAAAGAAACTCAGATCATATCGTTCTGAAAGCCGGATCGTTGAAAGGGAAACAGTCAGGGATCTGACTCTGTAATATTTCGTTCAGATATAGATGCTTATTCAAGAAGACTTTTTGAAAGGAGTTTTTTATGTCGGTTTTTAGTGATGATTTCTATTGGGGCGGAGCCGTGGCTGCCAATCAGTGTGAAGGTGCCTGGTTGAGTGATGGCAAGCAGCCGAATATCACCGATGTGATGGTCGGCATCAATTCCAAAGAGCCCGGATTGAGATGGAATGATGAAAATAAGAAATGGGAGATGGCTTTGGATGAGAACAAGGTCTATCTTTCTCATGAAGGTATCGACTTCTATCACAGATACAAGGAAGACCTGGAACTGATGAGCGGCATGGGTTTCAACTGTTTCCGTACTTCGATCGCCTGGGGAAGGATCTTTCCAAACGGCGATGAAGAAGAAGCGAATGTAAAGGGATTGCAGTTCTATGATGATCTTTTCGATGAGATGATCAGACTTGGAATGGAACCGGTGGTCACACTTTCACATTATGAAACGCCATTGCATCTGATGACCGAATATGGCGGCTGGATAAACAGGAAAACGATCGATCTCTGGAAGAGATATGTGATGACTGTATTTGAAAGATATAAGGGGAAAGTACATCTCTGGCTGACTTTCAATGAGATCAACAATCTGTTGAGAAGGCCTGTCGTTTCTGCCGGTATCCTGTCGACTGAGCCTGTCGATAAAAACGATCCTTTGAAAGTGTCAGACAAAGAGATATGGCAGGCCTATGTCAATCTGCTGGTCGCCAATGCCTGGACTGTAAAGATCGGTCATGAGATCGATCAGGGCAACCGGATCGGCTGCATGATGAGTTCGTCTGCCGTGGCAGTCTATCCTTATACCTGCGATCCGGATGATGTATGGGGAGCTTTCCAGACCCAGAGATTCTCCAACTACTATTTCTCTGATCCTTTCTGCCTCGGCTTCATTCCCGGATATGTCAAACGGATCTGGAAAGAGAAAGGACTGCAGCCGGAATATGATGATCGCGATCTGAAGATGATCGAAGATCATACGGTGGATTTCTATTCTTTCAGCTATTATCTTTCCGGCACTTATTCCAGGGATACGATCAACACTTTTGATACCGGCGGACTGAGAGGAAGGGAAAATCCGTATCTGAGATTCAAGGCTCCTGAACCATGGGGTTGGGCTGTGGATCCGCAGGGTCTGAGATATGTGCTGAATGCGGTGTATGACAGGTATCATCTGCCGATGTTCATTGTTGAAAACGGAGTCGGACTGGATGAAGGACCTGATGAGAACGGGCAGATCCATGACGGATTCCGGGTGACCTATATGCGGGAACATCTCAAGCAGATCAAGGAAGCGGTGAAGGACGGAGTCGATGTCATGGGATATCTCTACTGGGGCCCGATCGATATCGTTTCGGCCGGAACAGGTGAGATGAAGAAAAGATACGGTTTCATCTATGTCGACCGTCACAATGATGGAACGGGATCCTTGAGACGCAGCAAAAAGGATTCCTATGAATGGTACAAGAAGGTCATCGCTTCCAATGGCGAAGATCTGGATTGAAAAAAAGAGTGCAAACTCTTTTTTTGTTTATCAGGATGATCGCTTTTATCCTTTTCTGTTGGTGACGTTGCTTTTGCGGACCATGGCTTCGATCAGGATCTCGATCAACACCATGAAGATGGCCTGATCATCCAGAAAGGATGCATAGGAGTCTCTCGATATCCGGGGGACAACAACATACTCATTGCATCTTTTTTTGATCGGCAGATTGGGGTTCGCGGTGATGAAGATGACTTTTGCTTTTGTGTCCTTAAGATTCGAAGAATAGTAACCGGTGTTGTCCGTTGTGGAGAAGACGACGATGACATCCGTTTCATCGGCAGAAGCTATCAGATCGCCAATGGTGGAGCTGTCGTTTTCTGAAAGGATGTTGTTGAAACCGATACGGACCAGTCTCTGTTTGAACTGATTGGCAGAGTTCCCTGAGCGGTTGATGCCAAAGATCTTGATCCTGTTGGTATTTACCAGCAGATCGGCTATCCTGTCGATCTGTTTTCTGTCAACGATCTCTGAGAGCTTCAGGATATAGTCGGAATAGGTCTTTGTGATCGTATCCACAGGATCGAGATGTTCATATTCATCTCCGCTGCTTGAGCTGACCATGAAACGGGCCATCTCGTATTTGAATTCAGTAAATCCGTTATAGCCGATCCTTTGGGCGAAGCGGCTCATGGCAGATTTGGATGCGCCAGCCTTGCTTGCCAGTCTGTCCAGTGTCTGGGTGAAGACGTCTCTGGGATTGTTGATGATGTATAGAGCGATCTCTTTGTCGGTCTTGGTCAGATCGTCATAATAAGACTGTATCTTATCGATCGGATTATTCATATATGTATCTCCTTCACCTTTATTTTATCCTGTTTTATTCGAAAAATGAAACAAATTTTAAAATATGTTTTAAAAAGATATTGAAATTTGTTTTAAAAATGATATGATGGAATCAGAAAGAGTGAATAACTCAGAAAGGGGAATAATCCGTAATGGATAAATTTACTGAAAAACTGCAGTCCATCCTGATCCCTATCTCACAGAAAGTCTCTGAAAACAAGGCTTTAAAAGGTATCAGCGGCGGCTTCTCTGCAATGCTTCCGGTCGTCATGGTCGGTGCGATCTTTACCTTACTGAATTCTTTGAATATCGGTCCTTATCAGAGCCTGATCTCCAGCATCGGTCTGAAACCTTTACTGGCCATTCCGTCTCAGTACACGACAGATATGATCTCGCTTTACGCGGTCTTCTGTGTCGCCAGAGCTGAAGCCAAGGTCTTCGGTCTGGATGATTCCGATTCATTCGCTTCCGGTCTGATCGCTCTGATGTTCTTCCTGATCCTGATCCCGCTGGGCGTTTCCGGCAAGGGAGCTGAATCAGGTGAAGTCGTCAACGTCGCAGGTGCTGTTCCGACTGCTTATTTAGGTTCCAGAGGTCTCTTCACAGCTATGATCCTGGGTATCCTGATCCCTCGTTTACATAACGTGTTCGTCAAGAACAATATCACGATCAAGATGCCTGAAGGCGTTCCTGAGATGATCTCGAAGTCATTCGCAGCTATGATCCCTGCACTCTGCATCGGTGCTCTGGCTGTTGTCGTTCGTTTCCTGTTCGGTCTGACTTCTTACGGTTCTGCTACAAATGCGATCTACGGTATCTTACAGGCTCCGTTAGCAGCGCTCACTTCAAATCCGTTCACGTTCCTGCTGCTTCTGACGATCTGCAACCTCATGTGGTTCTTCGGTATCCATGGCGGTATGGTCGCCAACCCGATCCGTATGGCTTTATACACGCAGGCTACACTGGCTAACCTTGAAGCATATGGTGCCGGCCAGGCATTGCCTAACATCGTCGTCAATACTGCATGGTTCGGTATGGGTAACATCGGTGGTTCCGCCTGTGCGATCGGTCTGTGCATGTGCCTTGCCTTATTCGCAAAGAGCCAGAGATATAAAGCTCTCAGCAAGGTCGCTTTACCGGCCGGTCTGGTCTCCATCTCTGAGCCGATGGTCTTCGGTGTTCCGATGGTCCTCAATCCAGTCATGCTGATCCCAATGCTTCTTGCTCCGACTGCTACATTCCTGCTTGGCTACCTGGCCATGGCTACAGGCATCATGCCTTATATGACCGGCGCTGAGCTGCCAAACGGCACTCCGGTCGTCCTCGGCGGTTTCCTGGCTTGGGGCGGTATCAAAGGCGCGATCATGCACATCGTTCTGATCGCTGTATCAACTCTGATCTACTATCCGTTCTTCAAGATCCTCGACAAGCAGGCTTGCGAAGAAGAAGAAAAGATAGAAAAGGAATAATCCTACAGCTGATAAAATAAAAGCGGGGCTTGTCAGCTCCGCTTTCTTAAAAAAGGAGAGTCAATATGTCTGATAGACCAAATATTCTATATTTTGTAGCCGATCAGATGCGCAGTGATACGCAGCATCATTTAGGCAATGAGGCTTCGATCACTCCAAATCTCGATGCTCTGCTGGAAGA
>JAILBD010000119.1 GCA_024681275.1 Erysipelotrichaceae bacterium | reverse complement strand
GTCCTGTGAGAGACCTTATTTCGAATACAGATACTATGACGATCATGCTTTGATCAAGGAAGCGGATGTTCTTGATCTGAATGCAAGATATTATCCTTTTGCCATCTATAAACATACTGACCGGTCCACTTTCATTTCTCAAATCACCCAACCTTGTGAGATCGAAGGTTTATATGAAGGAAAAAAGATCAGAGGCCTCGGAAATTTTGAATTATGCTATTTTCCGCAGAACGATCAAAGAGATCTGAATGATTATGCTGCCTACATCTATTCCTGGTGCAGCGGCATCCGGAAAGATGGGCGTAGAGAATTCATGATGGTTTTCTTCAATCTGAATGGCGAAGGAACAGGGAATTATTATCTGGAAGGGGAAGAACCCGTTTATTCTGAACATGTGGAGATGGAAACGGAATGGTACAGACTCCCTTATATGAAAGATGGGACCTGTACGTACAAAGATGCAGTATTCCGATTCGGTGGAAAAGAGATCCACTTTACCGGAAAATGGGGATACAAAGGTCTTACCGCATATCCCAGAACAGAACTTGGAGGTCAGTCACAGAATATGGGAACTTTCTATGAAGGGAAAAACCTTTATGAACATGAGATTTCCATCACTTTCAATGAAAACATGCAAGTCACTGAAGAAAATCTCAGAAAATTGGGTTTTGAAGTGAAATAAGAAGTTTTTGTGAAAGAAATTCAAATTGGGAAACAATGAGTAAAGACCATTGGATCAAACGATGAATATCTAAGTTGAATATAAAGTTGATAAAAGGTGCTAATTTTATAAAAGCACCTTTTTTGTAGTTGTTTCAAATATGCATGAGTGTCTGTTTGACTATCGATATTATCGATAATGGTCTAAACAGTCAACATTTTATAAACTGTTTTATGTGGATGCATATCGATTCTGATCGAACCGTTTTGTGTTTATCATATCGATCCGGTTTTTCCTTTCATTGAACTGAAAGAAGCCGCCGATATGGCCGCTGTGATCGGAACCGAAAGGATAGCACCGATGCTGCAGGCCAGGCTTGAGATCAGTTCTGTCGATAAGAAGGCAGAATTCAGCAGCTGGTAATGAGCCAGATCCAAAGAATAAAGATAAAGGATAAGCACGAAACTGCTTCCCAGGAATGCCAGGATCAGGGTACTGGTCATCGTACCGACCATATCCTTGCCGATATTCATGCCAGAGAGGAACAATTCGCGGAAACCTAGTTTTTGATCGGTTTCATGCAACTCAGAGATCGCTGAAGCCAGACCCATGGCCACATCCATGACGGCGCCTAATGAACTGATGATGATGCCGGCAGCTAACAGTCCCTTCAGACCGATCTTCATTCCGGTGTTATTCAGCTGCATCAAGGCCTCGACATTTTCCAGACGCAAGCCGTCTATCCTGAGCAGTAGTTGCCCGAATTGGGAAAACAGCAATGCTGCCGCAACACCGGAGATCGTTCCTAAAAAGGCGCAGACAGTCTTGCGGGAGATACCGGACATGACAGTAAAGGAGAAAGCGGCGATAAAGACGCAGACACTGAAAGTCATCAGGATCGTCGGATATCCTTTCATCAGACCCGGAAGCAAAATATAAAACAGACTTAATGCGATGAAAAAGAGACCGATCAGAGATTTGGCGCCGCTCTTGCCACCGACGAAGATAGCGATGATCGCAAATATGGCCAAGAGGATCAGGATCCCGGTGGATCGATCGACTTCATAGACGGAAGCAGTGTGTCGTCCATCGGCATAGGTAGAGATGATCAGCGTGACATTATCTCCGGCTTTTACAGGCACACTGTAGATGGGCCCGACATAGTTATATGCAAGCAGGGTCTCTCCTTTATAGCGCCCGGTCCTGACTTGTACCGTCAGCATCTGTTCACCGCGCCAGGCTTTATCAGCTGTTTCGTCCTGATATGTGTTATCTGAAAGGACTTCAATGACCATGCCGTTTTCATATTCCGCAAATTCGCTTGCGGAAGGATCCCTTTCCTGTCTGCCCGAATGAAGCCATCCGGCACAAAGTAAAAAGAGGACTATACAAACGGACAGGGCGATCATCGTCGCTTTCTTTTCTTTGATCCTGTTTATCATATTTCAATGATAATTATACGAAAAAATCAGGATAA
>JAILBD010000060.1 GCA_024681275.1 Erysipelotrichaceae bacterium | reverse complement strand
AAATCGGGTTTTATCTGTATCTTACAGACCATAAAAGTATTTCTTGATGTTCTCTGCATCAGGATAATTCAGCTCATCTATTCGCCGGACCACTTCATCGGCATCATATGTGACTTCGATCAACTCGATCGTGGTTTTACTGTTTTCAATATTCAGAACACCTGCCCGAGCAATGTCATGTTCCTTTGAAGGACAGCCTAGAGAACCCACATTGATATACAGCTTATCTCCTTCACATATGTTTCTAGCATGATCGTGCCCGTATATGATGATGTCACTTTTCACATCCGAAAACATGGCCATTAAATCAGATCCATCAGGGTTTTTTATAGATTTTGAATAATGGCCATCCTCATCTATGCAGGAATGCATGACTGATATGCTAAGTCCCTCAGATCGAAAATCGATCCTTTTCGGCAGACTTCGAAGAAAAGCGACTGATCCTTCGGATAACAAACCGTGTTCCCATCTGTGGTGTTCCATTTCGCCAAGGCTCATATCCTCTTCGTTAGGATATTCAGCCGGCATGCCTTCAAGAAGATAATCCTCATGGTTGCCCCGCACGCAAATCAATCCCGGAATATGGATCATATCCTGAACCGTTTCTTCGGGAGCTGGACCGATGCCGATGATATCTCCACAGCAAATGATCCTGTCACAGTTCACCAGGTTTAACTTTTTCAACACTGCTCGCAGAGCTGTCACATTGTTATGAATATCTGTTATGATTCCAAATTTCATTGGATCTACCTCCAGATCGGGATCTATCTGTCACTTTGATGATAATTCTTTGTTCATCAGAAATCTGTGTCCATCATCCCTATATATCGCATAACCAGACTCCTCATAGAATTGCATTGCAGAAAGATTCGTCTTCTCGACATGCAGGCATAGCTTAAGGATATCGATCTCTCTTGCGTACGATTCTGCACCTCTCAACAACGCTGATCTGATGCCTTTGTTTCTGTATTCCGATGTCACTGCGAAATCATTAAGATAGATGTAATCTTCATCTTCGTGGTGGACCTCAACAGAAAGGAACCCTATGACAGTTCTGCCCTCGGCGACAAAGATCCTGTCTTCATCCCCCGTCCAGAATCTGTCAAGATCTCCATTCTTGTAGCCGTCGACAACTTCTTTGCGGTATATCGTTTGCAGCATTTCTATATATAGTTCACGTATTCTATTTTCGTCGGTCACGACCGACTCTCTGATCATATACTTCATTTTCCTTCACAAAAATCATTTGACCGGTTTTTTTTCGCTTCTGGCGATACGGAATGCGATATTGCGCCAGAAGTGTCTCAAAATACCGAAATCTCTTTGCAGCGACTGCGGAAGCGTCGGGATCCTGTCATAGAGGATCTGCAGGAATTTTGATTTTGTTTCTCTTTTTTTGAATGTCATAACACTAACAGATCCTATTTTATTGCAGATCAGGCATGCATCTAAATTCTGATCTGATCATTCTCTTTCGCTTTTATGGTTCCCATTCTATTCTGAAACCAATATCGCCCTGCAAGGCGAACCATCTGCACCAGACAGATTCAAAGGTGCGGCATTCAGGAAGTAAACACCTTCCGGGACTCCTGCCAGACGGATCCCCTCCAGCAATATGACCTCAGCAGATAACATTATCACATGCACTTCCATAGGCGCATCCGCAGGACCTACAGTCTGAGATTCATTTCCAAGCAGCAGGACTCCCGATGACACGAACGATTTTGCCGCATCCGCAGATATTTCCGCATCTCCCTTGATCAGGATCCTTTTTGCGGCTTCCGCGTCCTTTTCTTCTGCTTTCCTGATCATTTCCGACGCATCATCGCCTGTAACGATACCCTGGTGTTCTGCCACATACGCCTTTCCAACAAGGGAATCCAAGCTGAGCGAATCCACAGTCTTTCCATCCTTGATAAAATGAGACGGCGCATCCACGTGTGTTCCATTGTGAGCACACATGCTGAATGCCGTAAGATTGTACTTGTCGCCTTTTTTGATTGAGGATAATACTGTTTTCTCAGGTACGGGATCACCGGGATAGATTTCACAGCTGAACACTTCTTGAGAAATATCGTAGATCTTCACTTTTTTTGTCCTCCTTTTCAGATCGAAGTTTGCGCGACCGTTTCGTCATCTTCACGATCAGGAAACCATCCTGCCATATAGCATCATTTCCAAAGACATCAATCATCAGATGAGTATCCAATTTCCACGATCCTGCAATGTAAATGATCCCTGTTTCTTTAAGGACCCGTTTGCATTCTTTTTCGATCAGATCCCATTGCGGATAAATATGGAAGAAGGCATTGTATATAACTATGGTATCAAACACATTGTCAGAATAAGCCATCTTTGAGGCATCCATGATCTGAAAATAGATCTTGCTTCGTGCCACCTGGTCGCTCAGCCTGCTGTCATCAAGATCGATAGAGGATACACTGCCGGCCAAACGCGATGCTGAAACAGAAAAATCCGCTGACCCGCAGGCAACTTCGAGAACATCTTTCTTTTCAATATCTGAAACGATCAGATCAACAAGAACATCCGTTTTCTTCATAGATCCTGAAAATTTGAGTTTTCCTTAATATTTATGTCCAATATCGTTGATATTCATGGCCTGGTGTCTTACATCAAAGCGACTGATCAAACAAGGCAAAAATCCTGTATGGCCAAAAAGGAACGACAGGCACGGCAATACACATTATCTATAAACGTTCATTTTCTTTCTGATC
Source organism: Erysipelotrichaceae bacterium (assembly GCA_024681275.1). Next base: position 3,681 of record JAILBD010000060.1, on the reverse strand, counting down.
GTTCGTTCTGCCGTCCGCCTTACAATTTCATTTATAATATCATTTTACTGAATTATGGGAAAAGTATCCTCCTGACAACTGATCTATGATGAACCAGCCATATGATCGATATCATCTCAAATTGATCATCTACTACAAAAAAAAGAGATCATCAGATCTCTTCGGAAACCGTTTCTTGGCTAAAGACCGGATAGGTATACGCCGGATCATTTCTTTTCTTCTTCATGAAGAAGATCATGTAGATCATGAAGACTGTTTCCAAAATGACTTCAGTCACCACAACATAAGCAGTCCAATCAGGAAGTCCTTCCGAGAGAAGGAAATTGTAGGAACCATGAAGGACGATCGGGATCAGGAATGCCAGGACCTTATAGACAGGTCTTTTCTCAGCAACGCTCTTTGAATAGAGGAGCCCCATCAGAAGTTCATATGGTACATGACCCATAAGGATGCCTCTGACGATGGTCTGGCCAATATTCGTACTAAAAACATAGACGATATCTTCCAGCAGACCGAAACTGATGGCAGCAATAGTCAGGAAAGAGATGATATCCAGGCGCGATGTCTTTGTCAGATCCTCCCTGATGTATTTTCTGGCAACCAGAAACTTGCAGAGTTCTTCAATAGTCGCATTGACAATAAAACACGTGAACAGTCTGTCGATCCAGATATTCTTCTTTCCGATGCCGGTCAAACCCCACAAGATCTTGATGACCAGGTCAAAAAGAAAGATAAGAAGCGAAATCAAAAGGCCTTTGCCCAGAAGTGACGTACAGTTTTTACGATATTCCTGATCATCTTTTCTGTTGTTTCTGAGAAATAAAAACATCAGCAAAGAAGGAATGAATGATATGATCAGAGCTCCGATAGCTATAGCCATAAATAACCTCCGTTTTTATGAATGCCTCTAGTAATCATTATATCAATGAATTTTATCTGATGATACATCTGTCCATCAGAAGAAAAGGCGAAGCTGATCGCTTCGCCTTGAACATCACTGTTCTTTCGATCCTATCGGATGCTTCTCTTCAGTTTCAGGAACTGGCTGGTAAGTATACCCAGTCCGACTGTCAGAAGTGTGTTCCAGCAGCCAAACAAGATCGTCGTCCATGAACTGAAACTAGACTGTGACGGGTTGACCAGCGAAGAGGATATGACATTCGATCTGCCAAGCACATCCATGCGCTTTGCAGACTTGCCTAAAGCTTCCTCGCGTATCGTCACAAGGATACCTTCACCCAGACTCGTCACTGTATACTGGTCACTTTCGATCTGTTTCCCGTCCACATTGACCGATTTGAATTCGCTCATAGGCATATTGAAATAATATGTCCTAAGCAGACCTGAATCGCTCATGGACTGATTGTCAGTCTTGCTCTCTTCCTTGTTGCCGACAACAACACTTGAGCCATCAGTGAGTGTGATGATCAGATCGCCGTTGGAATCGACCTTGATATTGGAGATCCCCACATTGTCATATGTGATGTTGCTTTGATTCGGATCCGTCGTATTATTTGAAGGCGTATTCGAATTGGAACTCTGATCTGAAGATGACTTATGTTCTGTAGAATAAGTCGTGTATGTGGAGTATGAATGTTCAGATGAAGTGCCGTTCGTGACTGTGAATGTCGACGTCGTGCCATCAGAATATGTGATCGTATAAGTATCGATGATGCCATTTCTGGCAGTCCTGTCAACTGAAACGATACCTCTTCCATCATGACCGTTCCTTCCATCCGACGGAGTCGGGATCATGAACAGATCTGACCATTCATCATCGCCCACATAACGCCACATGACAGCTCTCTTCTTTGCATCATACTGCAATTCGATCTCCCTTGCCGGCGCTGCCTTGAGCTTATCGATCGCGATCAGATTCGTCCACTCGTCTTCTCCCTCATACTTCCATTGAATATAGCCCAGATCTTCATCAACATTCAGCAGGATCTCACGGCCATCATCGCCTTTGTCGCCTTTCAAAGCACCTTCATTCAACAAGACAAGTTCCTGCCAATCCTCCCCTTCATAGCGCCAGAGGATCGCATTTACCTGATCATCATATCTCAGCTGGATCTGTTTACCATCTTCCCCAGCATCGCCTTTCAGTTCGGAGAGATCGATCAGTTTTGTCCAACTATCATCACTGTCGCCCACATAACGCCACTGGATCGCGCGCTTTTCTTCACCGGTCTCTTCATCGGTATAATAGACTACCTTGAGTTCAACTTCTCTTCCCGGTTCACCCTGTATCAACGCGGAATCGGATGAAGCGATCAGATCTCGCCATTCATCATCACCATCGCCCACATAACGCCACTGGATGATGCCTTTTTCTTCACCGGTCTCTTCATCGGTGTAGTAGAACACCTGAAGTTCGACCTCTCTTCCGGCCTCGCCCTGATCGCCTTTATCGCCCTTATCGCCTTTCAGCTCATCGATATCGATCAGATTATTCCAGCCATCATCACCATCACCTTCATAACGCCACTGGATGAAACCTTTTGTCTCACCAGTTGTTTCATCGGTCACGTAATTGATCCTCAGTTCGATCTTGCGTCCTGCAATAGCAGCTACATTCGATACCTCAACGAGATCGTTCCATTTCTCATCACCAACGTAACGCCACTGGATGATCTGCTTATCGCTTCCTTGAGGCTGGTATGTCCTCAGTTCGATCTCGCGTCCATCTTCGCCGTTCTTGACGACATAAGTCGCTGTCGAACCATCCGAGAAGTAGATCGTATAGGTGTCATATTTACCGTTTTCACCAGTCTTCTTGATATCAATGATGCTGACACCGTGTTTCACAACGATGTAGCTCTTTGAACCATCGGTATGGGTAATCGTGTATGTATCCGAATCCTCATCCGAGGAAGTCAGTTCGATCGAATAAAGCGCATTGGCTTCCACATAAATGTATGCCTTGTTGGAATCGACGCTTTCATACAGTTCGTGAATACCACTCTTTGTCCTCACGACAAATATATATTCATTTCGGCCGTCAATATCATCAAACATGTATTCGGTCGTATCCGCCGGTACAGTTGCGATCTCCTTGTAGGATCCGTCTTTCTGCACCTGATAGATCACATAAGCTCCGACTCTTTTGTATTCGGTACTTGGATCGGACCAGGTCAGAAGGATGTTCATCTCTTCATTCTCATCAAGTTCGAACTCGCAATCCAGATCCGTCACAGGCGGAGTTGCAGATTTGATCCCGGAAAGCATGTAACCGAAGATCGGAACATATTTCATCTCCCGGCGTTTGTTCTCATCGTCATCAAATTCACCGTCAAATTCGCTTTCCATGCTGGTCTCAAATACGCTGTCGACCAGAACGATATCCGAATCCCAGGTCACAAGCTGGGAATTAAAGCCATACTGCCTTCCCGCAGTTGCACTCATACCCATTTCTTCCAGTGCTTCCGGATCGAGATTGCCGATCGCACAGCTTGCGCCGATGCCCTTCGCCTCGGTCCTTGACGTACTGAAATCACGCATGTAATCGAGAGAGACATGACCACCCAAAGCTGCTCCGGAATGTCCGATCTTGAACTGGAACATGAGCTGGAATTCAAAGCTGAATCCATGGGACTCCGATTCCTCGTAGCCTGTGGCGTGTTCACGTGACCATTCATACTCCATGGAGCTGGAACCGACACCTGAAGGCAGAGGGGATTT
>JAILBD010000039.1 GCA_024681275.1 Erysipelotrichaceae bacterium | reverse complement strand
GATCCTCAGACCGTAACGGATGAGGAACTGGTCGGTCTGGGTCTTGCTTTCTCGGATACCGTGATCGTCGATGGGCATATGATCATTTCAAAGGATCTTGAAAATGCCGATCGTGTGACAGTCGTCACCTACGGCGGATCCGGACACGAGCCTGCACAGAAGGGTTATGTCGGAAAAGGTGCCCTGGATATTCAGGTTGATGGCGACATCTTCGCGGCACCGAACGGTCAGCTCGTGTTTGAGGCGATGCAGAGAGCGGACAAGGGACACGGCGTCCTGCTTCTCACTTTGAACTATGCGGGCGACCAGCTTGCGGGCAAGCAGGCCATGAGACTGGCTCAGAAAGCCGGCATGAATGTCAGACAGGTATGCACCGGCGAAGAGATCAAATACGATCCAAACGGCGAAGACAACAAGAGGGGTCTTGCCGGCGCTGTTGCGATGTATCACATTGCCGGTGCTGCCGCAAGGGAAGGCAAGAGTCTCGACGAAGTTGCGGAGATCTGTGAGAGATATGCAGCCAATATGGCTTCGATCACTGTCAAGGTCACTGATGCGACACATCCGCAGAACGGCATGAGCTTCGGTGATCTGCAGGACACGGATCAGATGGAGATCGGTGCCGGCCAGCATGGAGAAGGCGGCGGCATCAGAGTGCCTCTGGCTTCAGCAAAAGAGACAGTTGGCATGATCGCTCCGAAACTTGCGGAAGCGATCGGTCTCAAGAGCGGCGACAAAGCCTTCGTCATGATCAACGGCTGCGGCGCTACGACGATGATGGAAATGCTGATACTGTATAAGGACACCGTCGCTTACCTGGAAGGAATGGGTGTCAAGGTCGTTGCCAACATGGTCGGTGAGATCCTGACCGTTCAGGAAGCCGGCGGATTCCAGATGAATCTGGCCAAGTGGGACGACGAGACCGAAAGGCTCTGGAACACACCTGCTCACACGCCTGTTTTCTACAAAGAATAAGAAAATGGAATATAATAGTAAGTAATTATTTAAGGAGGATCAAATATGGCAGAAAAGAAAGAAAAGAAATATGTTGCTGCCAGCAAAGAATCTGAAGAAGCTGTCAGGATCGCAAAGGCTCAGACAGAGAACCAGACCCGCAGCATCAAGCAGGCAAAACCTGTCGATACCAGCAAGGCCAAGGGCCTTCGCATCGGCGCTGTCGCTTTATGGGTGCTTGCTCTGGTGTTCGAAGTGCTCGCTCTCTTTGTCTTCCTGGGCAAAGTCGATCTGCGCTTCATGTCCCAGATCGCTCAGCTGATCTGCTTCCTGGTACTCGACCTGGCTGCCGTCATCGCCGGAGCCCAGCTCTGGAAGAAGGCAAACCACATCGATCCGGTATCAGAACAGAACCAGGTCAAGTTCTGGCTCTGGAACAACATGGGTCTCATCGCCATGGCCATCTGCTTCTTCCCGTTCATCATCCTCGTCCTCACCAACAAGGATGCTGACAAGAAGACGAAGACCATCGCTACCGTTGCTGCTGTCATCTGTCTGCTGATCGGCGGTGTCGCATCTTACGACTGGAACCCTGTATCATCAGAACAGAAAGCTGCTGCAATGGATGTTCTCGGATCCGAGACCGTCTACTGGACGACATTCGGCAAAGTCTATCACACACACGACGACTGCTCACATCTGAACCGCAGCGAGACGCTCACTTACGGTACGGTCGAGGAAGCGATCGCCGCCAATCGTGTCAGACTCTGCAAGACTTGCGCAAACAGAGACAACATCTCCGGCGTTGCGCTCGACGACTAGACCAGGCATATGAAAGCCGCTCATGGCGGCTTTTCTTTTGCTACAATATATTTCCTGGGTGATCAATCTCTGAATCTTTCTTTCTTGATGAAATAAAGAGTTAAGTACCCGCACGAAGTTAGGATCCAGGAAAGCGGGAAAGCAAGGACCGCTTTGATCGGATCGTCGATCGGGAAGAAGGCGATGAAAAGGATCCTCGCCACACATACAGTGAATATTGCGATGAAGAGCGGTTGTCTGATCAGACCGCAGGACTTGAACACGGAACTGAAGATGTCCACCAGGATCGTCAACGGATAGGATAAGGCGATTAGTTTTAGCATAGCCTGGGCAATATCCAAAGAGACTTCATCCTTGAGGAAGAGCGTCAGCAACGGACGTCCCCATAGCCAGAAGATGCCTGCATAGAAGAGGACTGCGACCGCTTCGATCCCGCAGGCCGTCCACAGGATCTTTCTGACCCTGTTTTTGTTCCTGTGTCCGAAGTTCTGCGAAGCCATCGTGATCGTCGCCGTACACACGGCGTTGGAGAAACACCAGAACAGCGCATCCACACCGTTGTAGGCGCTGTATGCCGCTACGGCATCGGTGCCGAAGGAATTGATCTTGAACTGGATGACGGCATTCGGTATCGCAAACATCATGCTTTGGATGGCAAAGGGGATGCCGACCGTGAAGACCCTTCCCAGATCTTCTTTTTCAATGCCAAACTGTTTCAGAGAGAACTGATAAACGTCGATCGTCTTGTTGAAGATGAAGAGGATGACGACGGCACAGATCAGATGGGAAAGGAAGGTCGCCAGCGAAGTGCCGAAGACGCCGAGCCTGAAGACGCCTGCAAAAAGGAGGTCCAGGAGGATCTTGGAAGCCGCCGTGATCCCTATCAGCATCAGCGGTCTGCGCGAGTCGCCCAGAGCTCTCAGTATGGAAACACCTGACTGGTAGACGAAATAGAAGATCATCGATCCAAAATACAGGTACATGTAGGTGAGCGAAAGAGGTACCGTCTCAGAAGGTTCGTTCATGAGCTTCAGCCAGAATGGAGCTGCCAGGCTCATCAGGACCGCAAGGATCGCACCCAGCACGATCGAAAGCGAAATGCCCGTCTTGACGGAAGATGAGACTCTTTCCATGTCACCTTTTCCATAATTCTGGGCAACGAGGACTGTGATGGCGGATGTGATGCCACCGACGAAGTTCAGGACGATGTTGATCAGTGAATTGGCTGATCCACCGACTGCCGCCAGTGCCTCTTTGGAGATCAGTCTGCCCAGAACGATGTTGTCGACAAAGCCGTAGAGCTGCTGCAAAAGATAGCCCAGGAAAAGAGGAAAAAGGAACAGGATCAG
>JAILBD010000194.1 GCA_024681275.1 Erysipelotrichaceae bacterium | reverse complement strand
GAATCTATTTCAAGTAAATAGATTCTTTTTATTATAGGCGTCAGCATTATTGTGGAATTCCTTAGTCCCTTATTTGTTTAATTTATGCATATTCTCAATCAAGGATTGAAGATTCGTTTTGGATAACTCATTATAAAATGTAGCAGTGATATTCTGTAGTCTATCATCTAAGATGTTGTGCATGTTTTTTCCTACTGGACAGTTAGGGTTGGGATTTTCATGAAAATGGAACAGATCCTGGTCAGAATTCTCCACTGCTTTGAAGACATCGAGCAAGGTAATTTCTTTAGGATCTTGTATGATCTCCGCTCCACCTGTTCCGGCATTGACATTGATGATACCGGCTTTTTTTAAATCAGAAAGAATATACCGGACATTGACTGGATTGGTATTAACGGAAGAAGCTAAAAAATTAGAAGTAATCTTATAATCGTCTTTAAAGTATTCAATAGCTAAAAGGATGTGTGTAGCCATAGTCAATCTGTTGGAAAACTGCATCAATCTACCTCATTTCTTAAATATTATAGGCTGTAAGGAAATAAATTACAACTATTAAACAAAATAAGATGTAATGCTTGACATTACAACATTGATACGTATAATAATAGATGTAAGCCATAGGGTTACAACATAGAAAGAGGTTATTAGAATGACAAAAATCGAAAAAGCATTGGCACTGATCAACACGTTCGCAAACGGAAACACCGAAGAAGCGGCTTCATTACTGAATGAGAACTACATCCAACACAATTTAGCTTATGGAACCGGCAGAGATGCTTTTGTAGGATCTGTTGCCTATTTGGCTTCAGCCCCCGTTAAGACAACTGTCAACAACATCCGTGCATTTGAGGATGGTGACAAAGTCTTCTTGCATACTGTTTATAATTTTGCAGGTGCAGGGGATCAGGTAGCGTTTGACATCTTCCGCTTTGATGAAGAAGGAAAGATCTGCGAACACTGGGATAACCTGGCTGTCAAAGCAGAACCTAATCCATCAGGACACAGCCAGATCGATCATGTTTCGGAAGTCAAGGATCTGGATAAGACAGAAGAAAACAGAGAGTTGGTGAAAAACTTCTTACATGATGTTATGCAGAACAAGGCTCCAGAAAAGACTCCTGATTATTTTGATGGTGACAGCTATATTCAACACAATACCGGTATCGCAGACGGTTTAAGCTCACTTGGCGCAGCGCTTGGTGACCTGGCTAAAAAAGGCATCTATATGATATATGACAACACCCATCAGATTTTAGCGCAGGGCGACTATGTACTGGCTGTTTCGGAAGGAACATTTGGTGGAGTTCCTACTTCCTACTACGATCTTTGGAGAATAGAAGATGGTAAGATCGCAGAACACTGGGATGTCATGGAGACAATTGCTGAAGAAGACACTTGGGCAAATCAGAACGGAAAGTTCTAAGATAAACAGATAATGTAAATGATCAGGATCGGCAGAAACCGATCCTGATTTATAGGTATAATACAGGAAAGAGGCAGTTAAGGTATGATTCAGAAAGAAAGACTTGATTATCTGGTAGATAAATTTAAAGAAGATTCGAACCGTTATAAAGACTTGGAAGTGAAGGATGACCTTAATGAAAAGAGGGCCGTTCTTCGTTCCTTGATGAACATCCGCATGCCCGGCGATATGGATGAGGAAGTATTAATAATCCAGGACGAATATCTTCGGGAAAGAATCAGAGAGAGCGGAATAGTTTCTTTAGAGGATATCCCGATCAGAAAAAGTATTATTTCCATCTGGCAGGGAGATATTACACGGCTCGCTGTTGACGCGATCGTCAATGCCGCCAATTCACAGATGCTTGGCTGTTTCATTCCGATGCACACATGTATCGATAACTGTATCCATACTTTTGCGGGAGTTCAACTGAGGAACGAATGCAACAGGCAGATGACTATAAAGAGAATCCGATACGGTCAGGAATATGAGCAGCCGACAGCTGAGCCGCTGTTGACAGATGGCTATAATCTGCCATGCAGGAAGATCATCCACGTTGTCGGACCGATCGTGGAAGGTGAACTGAATGATGTTCACAGGAAACAGTTGTCGGACTGTTACCGAAACTGTCTGGACCTGAGCAAAGAAAACGGTTTAAGAAGCGTTGCCTTCTGCTGCATCTCGACAGGCGTATTCCGTTTCCCGAACGATGAGGCAGCTCATATCGCGGTACAGACAGTGACAGATTGGCTGGGAAAGAATCCCGATCATATCGATCGGATCATCTTCAATGTATTCAAGGACGAAGACAGGTATTTGTATGAACAGGAATTATCAGAATAACGGCTATCTTGAAACGATAAAGAAAGGACTGTCCGGTGTCAGAGCTTTCCGCGACGGTGTCAGTTACGGTTCAGGAAGCAGAGAAGAAAGAATCGGGAAACTGAAGAAAGAAGTAAACGAAGCTGATGCGATACTTATCGGCGCCGGTTCCGGTCTTTCAACTTCAGCCGGTCTGACTTACAGCGGTGAAAGATTCGAAAGATACTTCCCTGATTTCATAAGGAAATACGGAATAACGGACATGTATTCCGGAGGATTCTATCCTTTTGAAGACGATGAGACCTACTGGGCCTGGTGGAGCAGACACATCTATTACAACCGCTACATCGATGCACCTAAACCTGTATATCATGATCTGCTGAAACTGATCCAGGGAAAGGATTATTTCATTATCACGACCAATGTTGACCATCAGTTTCAAAGGGCAGGATTCGACAAGAAAAGACTGTTCTATACCCAGGGAGATTACGGGCTTCTGCAAAGCGTTGAACCGACGATCATGAAGACCTATGACAATGAGGATCTCATCACGAAGATGATGGAGTCCCAGGGTTTTGAAATGGATGAATACGGCATTTACCAGATCCCTGAAGGAAAGAATGTATCGATGAAGGTTCCGAGCGAGCTGATACCTGTCTGTCCGGATGACGGAAAGAAGATGATACCGAACCTGAGAGCCGACGATACCTTTGTGGAAGATGAGGGCTGGCACTTAGCTTCCAACGCCTACGCGGAGTTTTTAAGAAGACACGAAGGCCTGCATGTCTTATTTGTGGAGATCGGTGTCGGCAACAATACCCCGGTCATCATCAAGTATCCTTTCTGGACCATGGTCAATGGAAATTTAAAAGCCGTATATGCCTGTATGAATTATGACGAGGCATACTGCCCAAGGCAGATCGAAGAACGTTCGATCTGTATCGACGGTGATACCGGAGAAGTGCTGAAGGAGCTTTTGAAATGATGGAAACCGCAGATTATTTGAAATATCTGGTTGAAGAGATACATACTGTGATCGTAGCGACTGTCGACGACGAGAATCATCCCGTTACATCAGCGATCGATATGATGGATTATGATGAAAAAGGTCTGTATTTTCTCACTGCAAGAGGAAAGAGCTTATATGATCGCTTGATCAGCAAAGAGTATCTTTCCCTGACCGGAATCAAGGGTGACGATACGTTATCTTCAATATCGATTTCCATAAAAGGAAAAGCCGGGGAAATCGGCAGCGATAAGATACCTGAACTGTTTGATAAGAATCCTTACATGAAATCCATTTATCCAAACAAGGAATCGATGAAGGCACTGACGGTCTTTCAGATCTATGAAGGTAAAGGAGAATGGTTCGATCTGTCAAAGAAGCCGATTGAAAGAGCATCATTCTCTTTCGGGGCACCGATTGAAGAGAAAGGATATTTCATCACTGATGCCTGCATCGGTTGCGGAACATGTTTAAGTGTCTGCCCACAGAACTGCATCGATTCTCAGAATATGCCTTTTGTGATCAAACAAAGCCATTGTCTAAGATGCGGAAACTGTTACGATGTCTGCCTGATGAAAGCGATCGAAAAGAGATAAATACGATAGTATATCAGCACAAACCCTTCGGGTGCACTCAAAAATATTTTGTAGGGACATTTACGA
>JAILBD010000130.1 GCA_024681275.1 Erysipelotrichaceae bacterium | reverse complement strand
GCGGGAACGTCTTTCCAAAAAGGACGATATCGCCGTCTTTATTGACCTCGACTCCCTCAAAGATGTTCATGGACGGAGAACCGACGAACTCAGCCACAAAACGGTTGGAAGGCTCGTTGTAGATCTTCGAAGTCGTATCATCCATCTGCTTGATCCCATCCTTCAGAACGATGACATGATCCGCCAGGGCCAGCGCATCATACTGATCGTGGGTCACATAGATGAAAGTCGTGTGGAATGCTTCGTGGATCTTTTTCAGCTCCTGCCTCAGTCTGCGCTTGATCGGCACATCCAGATTGGCAAAAGGCTCATCCAGCAGCAGCACGGAAGGTTCCTTGACCAGAGCCCGGCCGATGGCCACGCGCTGTTTTTCACCGCCGGAGAGGTCATCCGGCACTTTGTCCAGTTTCTCTTCCAGCCCAAGCATCCTGGCGATCTTTCTCACCTTCGGCCCGATCTCCTCTCTTGGCAGGTGCTTGACCTCCAGAGGGAAAGCAATGTTCTTATAGACGGTCTGATTGGGATATAGGGAATAGTTCTGAAAGACCATGGCGATATCCCTGTCTTCGATGTCGATCCCGTTGATGTCTTTTCCATCATAGAAGACATCGCCCAGTGTCGCCCGATCGAGTCCGGCAATGATCCGCAACAGCGTCGTCTTGCCCGAACCGGAAGGACCCAGGATCGCTGCGAATTCGCCGTCCTTAAAGACAGCCGAAAAATGCTGCAGGGCGATCACGCCCTCATTGGACGTGTAAGGCATCGCCTGTTGCTTCTTCAGGATCTCCTCTTTCATCTTTCTGTTGAAAAGACCTCCGACCTCCTGAAAAGGATAGATCTTCGTCACATCATCCAGACGGATCTCTGCCATTATTTCTTCGTTCCCTTTCTCTTTGAAGAGAGCTTCTCTTCGATATCGACCATCGACTCCGCCTCTTCTTCGATCTCTTCCTCTTCTTCCTCGCTGGCCATCTCTTCCAGACCATTGTCCGCGATGAACTGCTTCATGTCCCTCTCAAGGTAAGTCCTGACCAGGTCGGTATAGAGGGCCGGAACGATCAGCAGAGCCAGAGGGAAAGCCTGTATCGCATAGATCATGAACAGGAAAAGGACCAGATAAAGAAGGCTCCTGATCGGCTTGCGCATCGCAAAATACACGGCGATCCTGATGATCGATGAGACCGGTGCGATGAAACGCGACAGCACAGGCGGCACATAGACCAGAGCTGTGATGACGATCGCTGTGATGAGCACCCCCAGCATCATGTACAGCATGCCCCAGATGCTGACCCTGTAGAACTGATAGCCGGTCCACAGCCCCTCAGCGATGAACAGCGCTGCCACGATCATGATCAGGTTCAGTTTGATCCCGGGGATCAGGTTGAGCTTGTAGGAATCAAAAAAGTCCTTGAAGACGCCATTCCCCTTGCCCGGACCGAAGATGATCTTGTTGGTCGTGTGATACAGGGCTGCGGAAGCGGGAATGATGGTCAGAAGCGGAAGCGAAAAGATGAACCATAAAAAGCTCACTATCAGCATATTCGCGATCGCTTCCAGCATCTTGATAAAAGGACTGTTGTAATTCATAGTATCGTTTCTTTCAGTTTCGTCACGGTCCCCGCTTTCAGGTGTTCTTCCACACCGAAAGCCGTCATGATATCGATATCTGTCGAAGTTGGATTATAGACCATGGAACCGTCTACACTATATTCTAACATGTGATAAGCTTCCACATAAGACAGGATCTGACCGTTGCCGGCAAACCAGATCTCATCCTTGTGCGAAGCGATATAGGAGACCAGCTTCTCGATCACATCCCAGTTGTCATCGCCATCGAACTCGTAGCCATGTCCCCAGACATAGAACATCGCCGGCTTGAAACCCTTCATGTTCACGAAGTCCTCAGCCAGTTCCATGAGTTTTTCATCATTGTGATGACAGGTCGGATCCAGCTCAAAAGGATCTGCAGGCAGATCGAAGCGATGCGTCGAACGCACCGTCCTGGCACCCTTGTAGCCCGCTGATTTCAGAAGCTTCTTCGTCGTCTCGTTGAAAGTCCCGAAAGGATAGGCGAACATCCGCAGTGGCCTTTGCACCAGGCTCTCCAGTTTTGCCTTGTCCTCGACGATCTCATACATCGCATATGGTTCCCCAAGCGCTGAAAGATCGGAATGATAGAGGCCATGCCCGCCGACTTCGTGATTCCGGTAAAGCTCAGCGACCTCTTCTTTCTCCACCTTGGAGATGTCGACGGCCTTTCTTCCCGGTACAAAACGCTTGTCTCCCTTATAGCCCAGGACCCCGTAGCCCAGATTGAAGGTGCACTTCACCCCGTATCTGTCAAACAGCCCGACCAGTCTCCTGTCCTGTATGACACCGTCGTCATAGCTCAGTGTAAAGACTTTGTTCCTATGTCCCGGAAACTGCAGGGAATCGAATCTTTTGCCCATCTTATCCTCCTTTGAAAGCAGTGGTCCACCGCAGTGGACCACTTGTGATTTCTATACTTTTTCGATCACGATATCAGGCATCTTGAAGAAACGGAATGCCGAGTTGTTTTCCGGCTCGACCTTCAGATCATCTCCCGTGAACCTGAAGCAGTACGTGTCTTCGATGCAGGTCTCGACCCAGCGTCCATGTGCGATGAGGGTATCGTCATCTTTCCAGTATGCGTCACCCAGATAGACCTGTGTGTTGTCTTCTCTCTTGCCCAGCATATTGGTGAATCTTGTCCCATTGGTCGCAAAGCGGATCTTCTCTTCCCTTCCGGACTGCGTCCTGAAGTTCCAGACGAAGCCATAGTCATCGAACTGCAAACAGAAAGTGTCGATATTGTCTGCCGGCTCTCCGCTCATGAAATTGAAACCGAACGGAGTGAAGATGCCTTCCTTGACCCTGTAAGCCTTGCCGCTGATCCTTTCGATCGTCGGCGAGAATGGCTGACATTCAGGATTGCCGATGTTGAGCCTCTTCAGCTTGCGGCAGAGCCTGTCATAAGCTTCCTCATCTTCCGGAAGCGCGGCATCCTCTGTGATCTTCTCGACGAAGTCCCAGGTGATGTTTAGTGTGCTCTGTGCCCAGTGCGCACCCATCGCCGTCTCATTGATGGCGATCTCCATATCGAGATCCGGCAGGATGATCGTGAACTGACCCATTGCGCCATCGGCACGGTAAGCCCTGTTCGGCTTGCACATCCAGATCTGGAAGCCATAGCCCAGGAAGTTGTCGGAAGCTTCCGGATTGTTGATGGACTCGGTCGCCGAATCGTTCTGATTGGTCGTAGCCAGTTTCACATAGTCCTCAGCGAGGATCCTCTCGCCTTCCCAGATGCCGCCGTCAGCATAGAGTTTCATGAGACGGAAGTTGTCTTCGGTCGTGGCGAAGAGTCCGCCGCCGCCGACTTCCATGCCATCAGGCATGCACATCCATCTGAGGTTGTCCGGATTGATGCCGATCTTGTTGAAAAGACGCGGTGTCAGATAGTCGTGCAAGCCCAGGCCTGTCTTCTTTCTGACGATGGCGCCCAGCAGAGTGGATCCGGTGGAATTGTACATGTATGTCGTGCCCGGCTTGTGATTGACCGGTGTATGGAGGAAGTCCCTGATCCAGTCTTTTGAGGGTCTTGGCATCTCGTCCATGCCGCAGCCCATGCACAGCACATCTCTGACGGTCAGAAGCTTCAGATTCTCACTTGGTTCTGCAGGAGACTCATCCGGGAAGATGTCGATGATCCGCTCATCGAGCTTCACCAAGCCTTCTGTATAAGCGATACCGACCGCTGTCGCCGCATAAGTCTTGGTGTGGCTCTGCAGGCCGTGGCGCAGGTTCGGACCATATGGCGTCCACCAGCCTTCGGTGATCATCTTGTTGTGACGCATGATCATCAGGCCGTGCATCTCCGTCTGGCTCTTTTCAAGGTTTTCGATATACTCTAAGATCAGTTTGCTGCTGACACCGACTTCCTCGGGTCTGGCTTTTTCAAATGGTTTGCGTTTGTTCATTTTTCTCCTTAACAGATCATCCCTTGACGCCGCCGACGACCATGCCCTTGATCAGCTCCTTCTGGATGAACGGATAGACGACCAGGACAGGGATCAAAGCGATGATGGCGATGGCCATACGCGCAGACTCTGTCGGCAGGTTGCGTGAAGCCAGCAGGGTCGCCTCGCTCTGCAGGTCTGTCGTCTTCAGGAACTGGATGGAATCCATCAGCTTCTTCAGATAGACCTGTATCGTGTACAGTTTAGGATTGTTGACATAGTAGATACCGGCTGTCCAGTTGTTCCAGTAACCCAGAGCAGAGAACAGACCGATCGTCGTCATGATCGGCTTGGAAAGCGGGACCATGATCTTGGAATAGATCGTCCAGTCCTTCGCACCGTCAAGACGGGCTGCTTCGATGATGGAATACGGGATGTTGGCATTGAAGTAGTTCCTTACCAGCATGACGTTCATGCCATTCATCAGAGAACCAGGAAGCAGATATGCCCAGATCTTGTCCTTGATGTGGAAGAGCCTGGTCCATACCATATAGGAAGCGGTCATACCGCCGTTGAACAGCATCGTGAAGAAAAGGATGAAAGCGATGACGTTGCGAGGCTTGAAATCCTTCCTTGAAAGAGGATAAGCAAACATCGATGTCAAAACAAGGCTGATCGCCGTACCGATCACCGTGACCAGGATCGTCAGACCATAGGCCCGGAAGATCGTCGCTCTCTTTGCCCACATGAATGCGTAGGCATCCAGAGACCACTGATCCGGAATGAATCTGTAGCCATATACCAGTGACTGCTCGGATGAGAAGGAGACCGTGACCATCAGAATGAGCGGAACGATACAGAAAAGCATCATGAGCGTCATGATGATCAACGCCGCATAATGGAACTCTCTTTCGCCCTTCATCAATGTGATCTTGTTATTCTTTTTTGCCATATTTCTTCTCCTAGAACAGTGAGTTCTCCGGGTTGATCTTACGTACCAGCAGGTTGGAGAGCAGGACCAGTATGAAACCGATCACCGCCTGGAAAACGCTGGCTGCCGAAGACTGTCCGACGTTGTTGGACTGCATCAGAGCGCGGTAGACGAAGGTATCGATCGTCTGCGTCGTCTCATAAAGCATGCCGTTATTCAGTGTGACCTGATAGAAGAGACCGAAATCCGAGTTGAAGATACGGCCGATCGACAGCAGCAGCATCATCGTGATCATCGGCTTCAGCAGAGGAAGTGTGATGTAACGGATCTGCTCGAACTTGGTCGCACCGTCGATCCTGGCGGATTCATAGAGACCCTTGTCGATGCCGCCGATGCTCGCCATGTAGATGACCGAGCTCTGACCGGCACCCTGCCAGATGTGAACGATCGTCAGCAAGAGCGGCCAGTACTTGGCTGTCGTGTACCACTGGATCGGATTATCCGCAAAGAACCTCGTATTCAGATAACCGTAGCTGTGGCTCAGGAAGGCATAGACCAGGAAGGAAAGGATGACAGCCGAGACCATCGAAGGGAAACAGATGATCGGCTGGATGACCTTTGCGATCTTCCTCTGGGCGATTTCATTCATGCACAGGGCGATGAAGACCGCGATGACCAGGTCCATGATGATCCAGACCGCATTGTAAGCCAGAGTGTTCCTGACCATGATGAAGGCATCCTTCGTCTTGAACAGATACTCAAAGTTGTCCAGACCGACCCACGGGCTCTTGAGGATGCCGACCGCGTAATTGATCCTCTTGAACGCCAGCAGGATACCGAACATCGGCAGATAGTTGTTGGCGATCAGATACAGAATACCCGGAAGCATCATCATGTAAAGCGGGAAGTCATTCTTGAATTTCTCTTTGCGCTGAAGTTTCTTCTGTTCCTTTAGGACATCATCGAATTCAGAGCTCTGAGTCTTCTTGATATCAGACATAATGTAACTCCTTTACTGCATAAGCATCCTATTTACATATTAATTCAAGCCTGTAAAGCTATCATTAAAAAAAGTACACTGTATTTTTATATTTCTGCCCGCAACAAAAAGAGACCCTTTACTTCAGGATCTCAGTGATGAAGGCGACAGCTTCTTCAAAATGATCGCCGTTGTTGACGGCTCCGATGATGACATCATCGTGGTAATAGAAAGCCTCGTGAAGGGGCGATCCCGGATGCAGGATGATGCCGGCCAGCACATGACCTCCGTTGCTGGTATCGCAATAGTAAAGATCTTCCTCATGCTTGTCCAGAAGCGATCTGTCGATCAGCCGGTTCAGATCCGCAAGGCCGTCTTCCCTGGCGAAATACTCAAAATACTCCTCTGGCGAGACATAGAGATCCAGATCGGAGACCGTGAACAGCGCCGTCAGGACCTGCAGCGTCTCGATGTCGGCACTCTCGTTGAACTCGTTGCCCAGAGAATAATCGACCGCGATGTTCGCCTTCTTTCCGGACAGATCCAGACCGGCTTTCTCCAGATACCTGTCAAAGACGGTATCATCGCATTTCACGACCGATGAGTCGTTGTTGAGCAGCACGACATACATGGACACCTTCGGCCTGCCGATGTTGTTGACTGCCGCGATCAAAGAGACCGCCAGCACGCAGGCCAGCGCCAGGATGGGGATCCTGTAGTAGTCCCAGATGAAAGTCAGTCTGCTTTTTCGATCGGGAAGCTTCTCCAGCTGTTCCCTGTCCTTTTTCAATCTTTCAGAAAGACGCATCTTCCCTTTCCCCTTTCTGATTCCGCCAGTCGAATGGTGAGACACCTACGATCTTATGGAAGACCGTGGAAAAATACGAGATATTGTAGTAGCCGACATAGGATGCGATCTCCGAGACCGACATCGCCGTCGACAGAAGCAGCCTCTTGGCCTCCTCGATCCTGAGCTGATTGATGTACTCCCTCAGGTTCATGTTCATGGCGTTCTTGAAGAGTTTGGAAAGATAGTTCGGCGTGACGAAAGTCACGGCTGCCACATCGTTTCGATCTATGTTCTCCCGGAAATTCTCATCGATATACTTCTTGGCCCTGACCATGATGTCTTCGGAATCCAGGACATTCTGCACCTCGCTCTGCTGCAGTTCAAAGAGGGTCTTCGCATATTCTTCCATGAAGCTTCTTCCCATGCAGGCCTTCTCGTTGGCCTCCACGACCCTCTCATCCATGAAGACCGAATTGGAACGCATACCATTGTCACGGAAATGCGTCACGAAGACATTGATCAGTTCCCTGCGGAAATGATCCAACTCCTCCTTCGTGCAATCCATATCATTCAAAGCGGAAGCGATGTACTCGTCGTAACCCGCTTCATCCCTCTTCTTCAGATACCAGAGGATCTGATTCTCGTTGAGACCGATCTGCTTCTTCTCGAGCGGATCGATCTGTTCACCATCAAAGAAGATCCTTCCGGAGTAATAGCGTATCTTGCGCATCTTCTCATAGAGATCGCAGACCACATCGGCCGTCTCATGGAAAGGAAAGACCCCGGAGATCAGGATGACCGGATCGATCGACATATAGTTCCGGCTGAACTCGATCAGCTTCATGCATCTGCCCTTCAGTTCCTCATCCTCCATCGGGACATCGATGAAACAGAAATTCCAAAGGAAGCGGTCATCGGAATTGACCACCGTGTGTGCCGAGCCCACATAGTCCAGCAGCACTTCATCGTGAATGCGTGAAGCCGTGAAGACCAGCAGTTCCTTGTTCCAGGTCTTCCGGATGGCATCGGTCATATCGCCGCAGCTGAAGACGATGCGCCATCTGCTGTCGGCTGTAAAGTCGACGCCGTTGCTTCGTAAAGCCGCATCGATGATATCTTTGTTCGTTCCCAGGATGCCGTCGCTCGCCTGGCGGAAGATCGAAGACAGCAGGGAGTCGTTGCGGGTCTGGGCATTCTGGCTTGCCCTTTTCTTTTTCACATTGGCGACCATCTTCTGGATGCAGGCCTTCACTTCCTCCAGGTCGAAAGGCTTGGTCAGATAGCTGGTGGCGCCATACTGGATGGCCTTTTGCGCATATTCGAATTTCTCGTAGCAGGTCAGGAAAGAGAACTCGATGTCCCTGTCCGCCTCATAGGCATACTCCAGTACATGCATGCCGTTGCAGATCGGCATGTCGATATCACAGAGGATCAGATCGGGCCTTTCCTCATCGATGATGTTCTCGGCCATCTTCCCGTTGTAGGCACGGAAGATCCTGCTTATGCCCAGTTGCGAAAGATCCAGCTGAGACTGAATGACATCGATCGTCGAGATATCATCATCACAGATCAGCAGTTTCATCACCCACCTCCTGTTCCGGAATCAGCAGCTCGATATGCGCGCCGCCTTCTTTCTTGTTCGAGATCCTGAGAAGATCATTCCTCCTGTAGATCAGATTCAGAGAATAACGCACATTGGTCAGGCCCAGGTGCTCCTTGGTGAACGGGTCGTCCTCTTCCGCTGTCGCCAGCTTCTTCAGCGCTTCTTCGCTGAAGCCCGGACCGTTGTCTTCTTCGATCAGACGGAAACCCTTGAAGCCTTCTTCCTCGTAGTATTCGCCGCTGATGTTGATATAGGCCTTGTCCTCCAGCGTCATCGCATGTTTGAAGGAGTTCTGCACCAGCGAGAACAGCGTCAGATAAGGGATCTGCTCACTGTAGATCTCGGGATCGATATCGTAGATGATCTCGATACTTTCAGGAAAACGGATCTGCTGCATCTTCGCATAGCTGTTGATGTTTCTGATCTCGTCTTCCACGATGGTCCAGTCCTTGGCCTTGTACAGCATGTATCTGGTGAAAGAAGCGAAAGCAGAGATATACTGCCTGATGTCTTCCCCGCTTCCGGTATAAGTCAGATTGTTGATCGTGTTGATCGCATTCAGGAAAGTGTGCGGCTTCACCTGGGCCCTGAGCATCTTGAGCTGATTCTGCTGCCTCTTGATCTCCGAATCATACTGTTCGATCGTCAGATCCTTGATCCTGTCGGACATCTCATTGAAACTTCCATACAGCCCTTCAAATTCCGAACTTCCCGCCTTGGAAACATCCAGTTTGTATTCAAAGTTCCCTTCCGACAGTCTCCGGTTGGCATCGATCAGATCCCTGATCGGCTCCTTGACCCTGTGATTCGTATTGTAGATGAGGATCATCGCCAGGATGACACAGACAGCGCTGTCCGCGACCAGGAAGAACGAAGCCATTCTCCAGATCCGCCCGATGCCTTCCGTTCTGGCCACCAGATAAGTCGTCGCATCCGCATTGTTCTGAACGCTGCGGATGATGACATAGCCGCCATCAAAATAGCTCTCACCCTTGTCCCGATCGAGAAGAGAGATCAGATCCCTGTCCCCGCGGACCGGGCAGATCCCGTCTTTGCCTTCGATATAGACATAGATCCCATCGGCATGATCAGGAAGATCATAGAGATCGAAAGAACTGACGGCACCGATGACATACTTGCCCAGCTTCATGGCATTGTAATAGTAGGCATCCTCATTGATCTTTACTGTTTTCCATTGCCTGTTGCGCACCGAGTAGCTGTTGGAGACGCTGTAATCCCTCAGAAAGAACTTCAGGTTATTGTTTTCAAGGATGGAGATGACCGGGCTGTTGAAATAGAGAAAGATCTCGCTCTCCGTATCCGTCACGAAGATCGCGGAAATATCTGAAGAAGCCATGACCTTGGACTCCAGGACATCGATCAGATCGTTGCGGCCTACATAATCGATCTGAGCAGAACCGGAACGGATCTCGATCTTCCTGTAGATGATGTTCGCCACATCGAAGATATGTTCGTAAGCGGCATTGAGCCGGTTGTCGATCGATGAAGTCCAGTTGGAAGCGACGCGGCTGTTGTCCTTGATGAGGGTCTGCCTGTAGAATGTGTCATAAGTCAGAGAGACCGCAGCAAAAAACAAAAGCGAAGAGATCATGATCCCGCTTATCAGCAGCAACATCTTTCTTATCAATGACTTTTCCATTCAGACCCTGTTTCTACTATCCATTATACAAAAAAGAGCGGGAATCACATCCCGCTCAGTTTACAAATCTTGTCTTGCAGATTATTTGTTGACCTTGACCCACTCATCAGCCTGAGCCTGGAAGTCAGCGACGATCTTGTCGATGCCAGCTTCCTTCAGAGCTGCGATGAATTCAGGATACTTCTCATCCGGATTGACATCGCCGTACATCAGAACGCTGCTGTACTGTTCAACGACGTTGGATACTGCTGTGACCTCGTTGAGGACGTTGGTCGTTACAGGGATGAAGCCGTAGAGAGGAGGTACAGCTGCGCTTTCGAACAGGATCTTGCCGTATTCGCCGTTGGAACCTGTCTCGTTTCCTGATTCATACTCGAGGAAGAAGTCGAAGCCGTTACCGATCATACCGCATGAGTACATGCAGTTGTAAGGTACTGTATTGAAGTCTAAGCCTTCAGGATATCTGATCTTTGTATGATCTTCATTCCATTCGTAGTCCTGGCCTTCAGCACCGAAGATCAGAGAATCCCATACGAACTTATCCGTGTAAAGCAGGTTGATGAACTTCGCTGCAGAAGCAGGATCCTTGCAGGCATGAGAGATACCGATACCTAATGTGTCGGTCGCCAGATCATCGATACCGATGGTGACAGCACCGAACTCAGCACCGTAGCTGTTGGTCGTGGAGAACATCGTAGCGATGGATTCAACATCGTTTGAGTGACCCATGATGACGCCCTTTGAAGAACCGCCCATGACGACTGCGTCATGGCTCAGCGTGTTAGCGGAACCTTCCGGATCTGCATAACCCTTCTGACGGAACTCGTATGCCTTGTATACGGCATTCTTGAATGCATCTGTCTCATAGTAGTCATACAATGTCGTGTCGTCACCGACCGTTGCCGTATAAGTGCCTACCTGAGAAGTGTGTGTCTTGAGGTTGTAAAGCCTGTTGAACTGATCGCAGTATACCAGGAAGTGCTCATCCGGATAAGCGACCTTGAGTTCAGCCAGTACATCGCCGAGTGTTTCGATGTCAGTGACCTTGGAAACATCGACACCGGCTGCCTCGACCATTTCCTTGTTGTAGATCCACTTCCAGTCAAGAACTGTGCCGAAGTAACGAGGCATCATGAATGTCTGACCGCCGACTCTGCCATTGCCCATGATCGGTTTGATCATTTCATAAGTAGGCTTGAGCTCGTTTTCAAGATACGGATCCAGCGGAATGATATAACCGTTGTTAGACCAACCGGCAACATCGAATACCTGAACGATATCGACAGAGCCATCAGCGCCGCCAGCCAGCTCCATAGGGATAGACTGGAGATAGTCACCGATCGAAGTGATCCTCAGGTGGATCTTGTAATCGGTCTCGCCTAAAGTATTCAGAAGATAATCATTGATCTGATCTTCAACCTTCTGTGTCGCTTCCAGAGCCGGAACGATAAAGAGAGTAGACATATCGATCGTAATGACTGAAGGTTCGTCACCTTTCTTCTCACCACCGCCTGATGAGCATCCTGTCATGGATGTCAAAAGCAGTAAAGCAGCCAAAATAACTAAAAGTTTTTTCATTATTTCTCCTTTTTTAGTCCTTTCGTTATATTCATTTAATCAAATCTGCTTCCCTAAAACTTTAAAAAATATCATCTCAATTTCAAAATATTTCACTTCTGTATCACTCACTCAGCCCCGATATATCAAAGTCAAAAATCAAAGGCACTTTTTTAATATCCTGAAGGGCTCTCTTTTCCTAAAATGAAAGCAGAAAAAGGAGAGCTTTTCATATGTCCACACTATTTGTCCGTTTCCGCAGCGAAGCCTTGGCCTGCAACGGGGAATTTCACATGATCCTCCCGCCGAAAGAGCTGCCTCCTTTCCTGCAGGGAAACCCATACTATAACAGAAAGCCGAAAACACTCATCCTGCTGCACGGCTACAGCGGCGACTGCACCGACTGGCTCTACAACTCCGCAGCCGCCGACTACTCCATGAAATACAATCTGGCCATCGTCATGCCAAGCGGCGGCATCAGCTTTTACGTCGACAAAAAAGCGACCGGCCACCAGTACTGCAGATTCATCGGCGAAGAACTCGTCGATTATCTGAGAGACACCTTCAACCTGGCGACTGAAAGGGAGGACACCCTGATCGGCGGCCTCTCCATGGGCGGCTTTGGCGCCCTGCATACCGGCCTCATGTATCCTGATACCTTCTCAGGCATCATGGCCCTGTCTTCCGCTCTGATCGTCGAATCACTGAAAGACATGAGCCCGAAGATGAAAGATCCGGTCATGGCCAACTACGAATACTATGTCGACACCTTCGGCGACCTCTCCAAAGCCGCAAAGAGCGACCACAATCCGAAGGTCCTCTACAGAAGGAACAAGAGGAAAGGCATAGACAATCCGCGCATCTACATGGCCTGCGGCAGTGAAGACTTCCTCATCGCTCCGAACCGCGATCTGGCCGACTTCCTCAGAAAACAGAAAGCGGACTACACATACAGCGAAGGACCGGGTGTCCACGACTGGGCATTCTGGACACCGCACGCCTATGAAGGCATCGAATATCTCTTAAACGAAAAGTAAAAAAACAGGAGGACTGATCTATATGAGTAATTTTGAAAACGCAAAAGTCCTGGTGAAACAGGGCTGGCTGCAGGGATACAAGGAAGGCAACGTCAAGATCTTCAAAGGCATCCCGTACGCAGCTCCGCCGGTCGGCGACCGCCGTTTCAGACATCCGCAGGAACCGGAAAGATGGAGAGGTGTCCGCAAAGCGACACAATACTCCGCGGCCGCCATCCAGCACGTCATGGAACAGGAAGATCTTCCGGCAAACGTCCACGGCGTCCCGCAGTTCATGGCACCTTCACAATACGAGGAAGACTGCCTCTATCTGAACGTGTGGACTCCGGCAAAGACGGCCGAAGACAAGCTCCCCGTCTTCATCTGGGTACACGGGGGCGGCATGGTCGCAGGCTCCGGCTGTGAAGTCGTCTGCGACGGCATCGGCTTCGCCAAGAGGAAAGACATCGTCGTCGTCACCATCAACTACCGTCTGGGCTTCTTCGGCTTCTTCGCGCATCCGGAGCTCACGGCAGAGACCGGCGGCACCAGCGGCAACTACGCCCTCTACGACATCCGCCAGGCTTGTCTCTGGGTCAAGAACAACATCGCCAGCTTCGGCGGCGATCCTGAACGCATCACCGTAGCCGGACAATCCGGCGGCGCGGCAGCCACCGGCGCTTTGCACGCATCCCCGCTGATGAAAGGCGTCATTCAGAGAGTCTCCATCGAATCCGGACCGATCTACTGGGGCTTCATGCAGCCGGGTCCGAGACAGAGGATGGAAGATCTCGGTGTCGAATACATGAGCTACATCGGCGTCAAATCCATCGAAGAACTCAGGACCAAGGACGCCTGGGAACTCTTTGACAAATACGAGGAGTTCCAGAGATCTAAAGGCATCGGACCGATGGGCTTTGGTTTCACCTTCTGTGTGGACGGTGAATTCATCCCGAAGCAGTACTCCGACATCATGGACAGCGGCGAATTCAACGACTTCGACGTCATGATCGGATCCTGCGCCCAGGAATTCCCGGCCGTCAGAGCTGACCAGTATTCCGTCGAAGCGTTCCACGCATATCTGGAAGAAGCCTTCCCTGACAACGTCGAAAACATGAAGAGATGGTATCCGGCCAGCAACGCCATCGAAGCGGCAAAAGCCTGCTCATCCATCTCCTCCGACATCATGCTGATGGGATCGGCAAAACTCGGTGAGCTGGCAAAACAGTACGGCCGCAACGCCTACGTCTGGCTCATGTCCAAAGAGAACGAAACGGAAAGAGGACATAACGACGGTTCTCCGCACTGCGCGGAAATGCCATATGTCTTCGGCAGAGTCGACACCGGCGAAAGGAACCCGTTCTTCCCTTACCACTGGGTAGGCGCCGACTATGACTTCATGGAACTCATCCAGGGCTATTGGTATGACTTCGCAGCCAAAGGAGATCCAAACGGCGATGGCAGACCGGAATGGAAGAAATACGAAAAAG
The DNA here is from genome assembly GCA_024681275.1 of Erysipelotrichaceae bacterium. The sequence goes on along the minus strand of JAILBD010000130.1, from coordinate 893 downwards.
ACTTCGACATCATCAATCTGAACAACGATTCAAACATGATGGACGAAGCACAGCAGGAGAAATACCACTACTTCTATGAGAAGCTCCAGAGCAACAACTTCGTGATCTCCCTCTTTGGACCGGCCAGATTCACGCCGAAGCAGTAATGGAAAAGAAAGCGATACTGGAGATCAGGATCGAGATGGACCGCCCCGGTCTCAGCATCACGACTGAAAGGGGCACGGTCTCCATGGTCCCATTCTCCGGAAAAGTCTACGGCGAGCTCTTCAGCGGCATCGTCGAACCCTGGGGCGTCGACACCCAGATCACCAATCACATCAATATCCGCACCCTCTCAGCCAGATACATGCTGAGCGGAAAAGACAGGGAAGGAAACGATTGCCACATCTACGTCGAAAACAAGGCGTGGCAGAAAGCGGACGAGTTCTCCAGGACCTTTAATTCCTTGCCGGTCTTCTATACCGACTCCCCGGTCCTGGCTGATTACCTGCACCGCGATCGCTTCATCGGCATCGGCACGGTCCAGGAAGACGGACTGTGGATCAGATTCTACGAGAAATAAGTAAAACAAGACGAGTCATTCAACTCGTCTTGTTTTTATTATCACTTTTCTTTCCTTGTCCTTGATGCAGATCTTCCCGTCCTCATCCCGGTAATACTTCTTCGCGAAGCGATAGGCATAGCGGTTGGTGAACGGTCGGATCTCATGGGCATGCTTGCTGATGGCGAGGACACAGGTATAGCAGTTGCCATCCTCACTGTCATAGTAGTGGGCGAAATAATCGCTCGTCGGATACATGACGTCGTGCAGCATCTCCACCCGGTCGCCCTTGACGCCGACAAACGGATCTTCCCACTTGTCCTTGTCTTCAAAATCCAGATCGAATGCCGTA
>JAILBD010000124.1 GCA_024681275.1 Erysipelotrichaceae bacterium | reverse complement strand
CCCCACGTAGAGGCTGACTTTGTTTTCACTGCTGAGGCTTTCCCAGAGTCTTGAGGCGAAGCTGTCGATATCGTCATTTATCTCAAAACTGATCGGATCTTTGGAGAAGGAAGGAAGCGGATCGCCATCATGGTCATAGGTTGATATGAAATGGACAAGATCGTCCTTTCCTTCGTATTCATAGAAGAGCCTTTCACAAGTCTCGCCTTTCTTTTTCAGGATGGCGATCTTGTAGCGGTCTGCTTCAACGATGGCTGAGATGCGCGGTGTGAAGTTCGGTGCATCCGGTTCGTATTCCCTTGTCTGCAGCGCCTCTTCAAAGGTCCTGCCTTCTTTCAGGAATTCATGGATGGTATCGGTCTGATCGCCGTTGGTGACGATGGTCTTTCCTTCATAAGTCCTGATGGCATTGTAGATGATCAGGGACGGGTCGGCGACTTTGGATTCGTCGAAGGCTTTCGTGAACAGGATGCCGTCTTTCTTGCGGAAGACGCGGTTGCGGGAGTTGACGGAGCGTCCCATGATGAAGTAGGCGATGAGCATCTCGCCGCCTTTCTTTCCGACGAGTATCCCTCTGCCGGGATAATCGTTCTCCTTCAGATAAGTGCAGATCTCTTTCATCCTATCTCCTCGTATCCGCCTTCGGCGTTTCTCTTGAACAGCGGCAGTTTCTGCAGGAAGATCAGATCATCCCTGTCGGCAGCTTCTCCTTCGGCGAGGATGCAGGCCCTTGCGGAAACGATGGCACCGGCTTTTTCAGCCAGGGCTTCCAGTGCAGTGAGCGATCCGCCCGTTGAGACGACGTCATCCAGCAGGCAGACTCTCTTGCCTCTGAGGTCTTTGAGGTCGTTTCCGTCCAGATAGAGCTGCTGCAGAGAGGTCGTGGTAATGGACTTGACAGACACGCTGATCGGATCTTTCATGTAGCTTTTGATGGATTTGCGGGCGACGGCGAAGCGTTTCAGGCCCAGCTGTTTCGATACTTCGTGAGCCAGGGCGATGCCTTTGGCTTCGGCGGTCATGATCAGGTCACAGTCGTGTACCCTTTCGGCGATCAATGGTGCAACGGCACTGACCAGTTCGCTGTCGGAGATGACGACGAAGCTGGCATAGGCCAGTTCTTCACTGATGGGAACGAAGGGAAGTGTCCTTTCGATGCCGGCGATCTTCAGAGAGTAATTTTGCATAGATTTTACCTCACGCCACAAGTATATCATTCCTGGAGACCATGCAAAAAATGATATCATTGAATTGCAGGAAAGATGATGACAGATAAAGAAAAAAAGAAAAGTATCAACGAGATCCGTTATGCCCGCAATTCATTGAAGGCCAAGGTCTTTCGCGCGACCGCGATGGGTTCCCTGGTCCTTGGTGTTGTGACGCTGATCGTTGCGATATGGCTCTATGGAGTCTCTCTGGCCGAGAAGTACATCGATGAGTCGTTCGACCTTGCCCGGTCGACGACCTCTTTATTGAGTAATGGCACCGATGTCGAAGAAGTGGTCGATAAGATCAGATCGATCTACGATTCTCTGCCGGCCGATGAGCAGCTGAAGAGCGGGACGCAGGAATATCGGGATCATTTCAAAGGGCTGGTGAATACCGGCGATTATCAGAGGATCAAAAGCATCCTCCTGCAGATGAAGAACGCTTCCGATGCCAACGATCTGTATCTGGCAATGTATGTGGAAGATGGTGAACGTCTTCTGTATTTCGTCGATCCGGATGAAAACGAAGAGACCAGATTCTATGCGGGCGAATGGGAGTCCGTTGAGAAGAAGGAAGCTGAAAAGTTCCTCAACTGGGACGGTAATGGCACCCTGTACGACATCAGCAAGACCAAAACATACGGATGGATGTGCAGCAGCGGAGTACCTCTCTACAGCGCAGACGGTGACCTCATCTGTTTCGTCCTGGCAGACCTGCTTCTGGCAGACCTGCTCAACGGCATGGTCAACTTCCTGGTCCATTTTACTGTGGCCCTGATCGTCGTGACAGTCCTGATCGGCTATCTGATCTCAAGGCACATGCAGAAACACCTGGTCGGGCCGATCAACCAGATCGCCAGATCCGCCCAGGAATATATAGAGGACAAGAAGAGCGGCAACCTCAAGAAGAAGCACTTCCCGGAGCTGAAGATCGATGCCAGCAACGAGATCGAGAATCTCAACAACGTCATGGCGCAGATGGAAAGCGGACTCAGTGCCTATGAAAGGAACCTGACCAGGATCACGGCCGAGAACGAGCGTATTTCGACCGAACTTGATCTGGCGACCAGGATCCAGATGAACATGCTTCCGGGCACTTTCCCGGCATTCCCGGATCGAAGCGAGTTTGATCTTTATGCCATGATGGATCCGGCCAAGAAGGTCGGCGGCGACTTCTACAATTTCTTCCTGATCGATGAGGACCACCTCTGTCTGCTGATCGCCGATGTTTCCGGCAAGGGCATACCGGCCGCTCTGTTCATGATGGCTTCTACGATCATCCTCTTCAACCTGGTCAAGCAGGGCATGTCTCCTGCCGAGGTC
>JAILBD010000122.1 GCA_024681275.1 Erysipelotrichaceae bacterium | reverse complement strand
ATCCTTCTCCTTTTTTCAGATCGTGATCTGCTTCAGATTCACGATGCGCTCTGTCACATCCTCTTCGATGATCGCAGTGACATCCTTGGCTGCCAGATAAGGCGACAGACCAAAGGAATCCAGTGTCGTTCCGCCCAGATGGGACGTCATGACGACATTGTCCATCTGCTTCAGCGGATCATCTTCCACAGGCGGCTCATGGTCGAAGACATCCAATGCCGCACCCGCGATATATCCTTCTTTCAAAGCGATCCTGAGATCGTCGTAATCGAGTATGCCTCCTCTGGCTGTATTCAGCAGGTATGCCGTCTTCTTCATCTTCCTGATCTTGTCCATATCGAACCAGTTTTCCGTTTCCTTCACCAGACGCAGATGCAGGGAAACGAAATCCGCCTCCTTCAGAAGATCATCGACGTTCTTGCAGAGCTTCACTTCGCCGATCCTCTTTTTCTTCAGCATCTCCTCATCGGTGAACGCATCATAAGCCAGGACTTCCACACCCAGAGCGAGCAGCTTTCTTGCCAGCAGACAGCCGACATTGCCCAGACCGATCAGACCGACCTTGGAATTGGACAGGGTCCTCTGAAAGGAAGTGTTGTAGAATTCCCTCTGCCAGCCTCCCTCGTGCAGGGAACGGTTGGCCAGGGAGATATCTCTGGAAAGATCGATCATCAGTCCGATCGCAAATTCACAGACCGCTTCCGCATTGCGGATGCAGTTGACGACAGGGATATTCCTCTTTGAAGCAGCCGGAACATTGATGTGTTCGACACCGCCGCGGTTGGTCATGATCAGTTTCAGATGTTTCGCTTTTTCCAGCAGCTTTTCCGAGACCGGACAGAAATGGATGAAAAGGACATCCGCATCCTCGATCTGTTCATAGATCTCATCCCCGATCGCGATGTTCTCGGGACCGTTGGTCTCCAGTTCCAGCTGTATCGTGGCGAAATCGCCCTTGTCCTTAGGACCAAACGTACACCTTCTGATCTCTTTGGCATTGATGCTGCTTTGAACGATCGCATCGCACATGACATCGATATCCATGTAGGTATCGTTGACGACCAGGACGACCTGACCTTCTTCTTTCAGATGATCCAGCATTTGAGGCACCTCCTAAATTAATAGAAAGGGCTATCGCTATTTTCATAGCAATAGCCCCTATTCAGCTCTTGTGTTTACCGAAAATCAACTTTACTCAGCAGTATAAGCTGCAGCGTTGTTCTCGAGATAGTCGTAAACTTTCTGTTTGTTTCCTCTGAACCAGATGTATAAAGCAACGTAAAGTGCGATAGTGACCAGGATCAGAATGAGATTCTGTGAATAGAAAACATAGAATAAACCACAGATCAATGGGTGGCAAAGGATACCGAATGAGCATACATAGACACCTGCCTGTGGGAGCTGGAAACCGGCCTCAACAGCGACCTGCGTGAAGATCGGAGCCAGCTGAGAAGTGACGATCAAGCCAAGTGAGAACCAGATCGCACCCATGACCAGAGACTTCGCAATGTTACCGTTGGAGATACATACGAAGACCTCGACCATGTATGGAAGAGCACAGAGGTCAGCCATCGGAAGGATGATGTTGCCCGGCAGGAAGAATGACAGTACCAGCATGATAGGGATCAGGACAACACCGGTAACCAGTGTGTTCGTCTCACCATAACCGCAGGCGTCATTGACTGACAGGAACCATCTTCTGTTCTTGGCAGCTGAAGCAGCTCTCTGCTTGTAAGCGTCTGACATTGAAGTGAATGCTGAAGCGAAGATCGCAGCGACCTTAGGGAAGACGGCCATGATAGCAGCTGTGTTGATAGCAGCGCCTAAAGCAGTACCCCAGGCATTCAGAGCATTCTCACCAAAGAGGAACGGAGCTTCGCCGATGATACCGATCAGAAGACCGACGATCAAGCCGATCATCATTGGTTCACCAAGTAAGCCCAGTCTCTTCTGTAAAGCGGCAGCGTTGATCTTGATCTTGTTGAAACCGAGTTTCGTCAGGATCCAGTCCATGCAGACTGCGAACGGGAAGGACTCGAGGTGGTGCGGAGCTGTCATACAGCATCCGTCATACTCGTAGTATGTGCCCCAACGTACAGCGCACATCTCAGAGAAGAGCAGGATGTAGAACAGCTGGACGACCATCAGAGCCATAGCCAGTAACATGTTCTTTGTCAAAGCATATAACATGGAACCCCAGACCATGAAGGAATAGTTGTTCCAGAGGTCAGAAGCCATGAAGACATCGGTATAACCGACGAAGAACAGGATCAGCTGTAAAGCGATCGCAACACCGATGAACAGGACGCCTACTGTAGTGGAGTAAGCGATGACTGATGTTGACTGCCAGCCGGTATCCAGAGCAGGAAGGTTGACACCTGAGTTGTCGACCATTGACTGAACGACCGGAGCGATGACACCGGAATAAGAGTTGATGACGAGGTTAAAACCTGTCAGACCAACACCACACAGGAGTGCGGAGTTGAATGCCTTCTTTGTGTCGACACCCATAGCCTTTGACAAAACGAAAAGGATGATAGGGATGATGACACCGGAACCGAAAGCACTGAACACATTAGATAACGCGTTTAAAAAAGCTTCCAAAATAATTTCCCCCTTCTAATAATTTGAAATCTTCTCTTAAAATGTGGTAAACGACAAGAACGACCTGAACTTATTTGTACTTCTCTTCCAGAACTTCGATGATGGAATTGATGACTTTTTCTTCACCCATTCCGGTCACCATGCCCATTCCCTTTACCTTAGGAATGCCCACATCTTCCGTGACCGGTGATGCGCAGACGATCACATCGATGTTTTTGCCGGTAATGACAGAATTCAGGCTGACCGGGCTTGCTTCATACATCGTAGCATCCCAACCTCTGTCTCTCAGCTGCTCCTTGATCTTCAAAGCGATCATAGAAGAAGTGACGACACCTGAACCACATACTGTGACGACCGTACATGTTTTCATTTCAAATTCCTCCTTATATTATTGCTATTTATTAATTCCTCATCAGAGGTATTAACCGATATATTTTGCGGCAGCCTCATAGATCTCATCTTCCGTCTTGGCTGCCTTGAAAGCCTCCAGCGCTTCCTTGTTCTGGAAACTTCCCAGCACTCTCATGATGGTTCCGATCTGATCCTCCGGATTGGTGATCGCCATCATGAACAGCATCTCCGCATTGACCTTCCTGCCCGGCTCGCCCATGTGCTCGAACTCGACCGGATGACTCAGCTTGGCGACTGTGACGCCCGGCTTGTTGACATGGATGATATCGGTGTGCGGCATGGCGATGGAGATCCCCTCCAGTTCCAGCCCTGTCGCAAAGACCTTTTCCCTCTCCACGACCGCATCGATATAGCTGTCTTTGACGAAACCGTTCTTCAGAAACAGCTGACCGACCTGCCTGAGTGCGTCTTCCGCATCCTTGGCATCGACATCGGTCATGATCAGTTCTCTGTAAATTGCCTGTTCCATTTCTACTCCTCAAAACTCTCAAGCAGCTCGATGATCTGCTTCAGGGAATCCTCTTCATTCTCCCCTGACACTTCGACCGTGATCTTCGTGCCCTTGTTCATGCCGCCCATCAGGACTGACAGGATGGCTCTGGGATTGACTGTCTTTTCTTTGTCTGTCGTGATCTTGATCTCACCTGGCAGTTTATTGCACAGCATCACCAGCATGCTTGCAGGCCTGGCGTGGATGCCGGTCGGATTCTTTACTGTAAATTCTTGGCTCACCATATCAATATCTCCTTGTTTTTAGCTATAATTGACTTATGAACAGAAACGATAATCTACTTGAATACGTAGCTGAGTTATATTACGAACGCGGCCTCTCTCAGCAGGAGATCGGCTCGATCATCGGCGCTTCCCGTCCGACTGTCTCCAGGCTCATCGAAGATGCCAAGAAACAGGGCGTCGTGAAGATCGTGATCGAGACCTCCGTCCTCAAGAACAGCAAGCTCTCCAACAGACTGCGGAAAGCCTATGGTCTCAAGGATGCGGTCGTCGTTTCATCTGATTTCGACTTTGACAAATCCATCGGGATCTGCGGCAAAGCCACTGCAGCCCTCTTATCAGGCTTCATGGAACCGGGCATGACTCTGGGAATCTCCTGGGGCAGGGCCATCAACGCCTTTATCGAAGCGGTCGACCCTGACGATTTCACCGGCAACAACGTCGCCCAGATGGTCGGATGCATGACCATGGGCAATCCGGCGATCGACGGCTTCTCAGCCGCCCAGCGACTGGCCCGCAAGTTCCACGGTACCTATTCGTCCATCAATTCCCCGCTCTTTGTGAAGGGAAAGGAGGTCTATCAGTATCTGATCAACGAACCGATGATCGCAGACTCCCTCAGGAAAGCTTCCAAAGTCGACATCTGCGTCAACGGTGTCGGTTCCTCCGATGACAGGAAGAACGCCGTTTATCAGTCCGGTTATTTTGACAGCTACGACCTTTCCCGTTTCAGTGACAAGGGAGCTGTCGCCTCCTTCTCCGGCCGCTACATCGGAGCGGATGGGGAAGAGATCGAAGTTGAGGACATCTATTCCATATCGACTCCTCTGGAGACGGTCAGGAAAGTGCCTCTGTCTATCGTTTTAAGCGCGACAGCCGAGAAAGCCGAAGCGACCCTGGCTGTCTTGAGAGGCTCCTACGCCGACATCCTGGTCGTCGATGAACCTCTGGCCATAAAACTGATCGAATTAGCGAAGAAGTGAGAACTTCTTCTTTTTTTATTTCAATGTATCATCCAGGACGATGATGCCCTTGGTGACCTCACCGGCGATCATCTTGTCGAAACCTTCGCGCCAGTTCTCCAGCGGCGTCAGATAAGTCGCGATCTTTTCAGGAACGACGACACCGTCTTTCATCAGCTCCAGGGCCTTGACCCAGGAAGAAGGTTTCTGCGATCTCGAACCGACATAGACGATCTCCCTGTGCAGGATCAGATCCGTCCAGATCGACTCATGCGTATTGGCGAAGACGCCCATCTGTACGACTGTACCCTTTCTTCTGACGATCTCCAGCGCCTTGTTCAGAGCCGGGACCGCACCGGAACACTCGAAACACTTGTCGGCACCGACATTGTCCGTCATCTCCATGACGACCTTGACGATATCCTCAGCCATCTGATCGACACAGCGGTCAGCACCGGCAGCCAGTGCCAGTTCGAAACGATGCTTATCCTGCGGAAGACCGGCGACGATCACCGTTGCCCCCTGGGATTTCGCGACCTGCGAGACCATCTGACCGATCGCACCGGCACCGAAGACTACGCAGACATCGCCCGGCTGCACCTGTCCCTTTTCAATGACAGAATGGACACCGCATGCCAGAGGCTCTGTCAGGCTTGCACTCAATAACGAGACATTGTCCGGCAGGACATGGACAGATTCTTCTCTGGAGACCAGATACTCCGCCATGGAACCGTTGATCTGTGTGCCAAGACCCTGGCGGTTTCCACAGAGGTTGTAATCCTTGGACTTGCACATAGGGCAGACACCGCAGGTCTTGAACGTCGTTTCCGAAGTGACGCGGTCCCCGACCTTGATCTTCTTGACATCCGGACCGACATCGACGACGATACCTGAGAATTCATGTCCCAGGACCACCGGCGGCTTCGTGGAACCGTAAGTCCCCTTGAACGCATGCAGATCCGTACCACAGATCCCGGAATACGCGATCTTGATCTTGACCAGATCGCCGGTCGCTTCCGGCTCCGGGATATCCATATAGACCATATGGTCCATGCCTTTTTCAGTTTTGACAACAGCTTTCATTAATTATGCCTTCTTCTTCTAATTTCAAAACAAGATTTCCAAAAAACGCTCTTTAAAATCATTATAGAATGTGCTTTTTCGTCCGTCAACAATTTATGAAAGCCTTTTCTTTTTACTTATGTAAAAGCTCTGTTGACATTTGTTCACAATTTCACAATAATGAAGGTAAAGAACCATACCACATCAAAATATATAGGAAAAGGGGGGTATAGATGGACAAGAAAATCTATTCTGAACAAGAGATACAGTCTATTGCGAACTCCATCCGCAAACAGATCCTCGGGATCGCCCTGAAGTCTGGCGGATGCTACCTCGCGCAAGCCTGTTCCTCTGCTGAAATCGTCGCTTCTCTGTACACGAACGTCATGAACCTCGGCCCGTCTGAAGGCCTCTGGGAACCTATCCCGTTCCCGGGCGTTCCGGGTCCTGACAACATGGACTATCCGAAAGGCATGATGTACAACGGCGCACCGGCACCTGACAAAGACAGGTTCTTTGTCTCCTGCTGCCACTACGCATCCGTCATCTACTGTGCTCTGGCTGCCACAGGCCGCATCTCGCCTGACTGCATGGACAAATTCAACGTCGACGGCTGGAACATGGAAATGATCGGTGCCGAACACTCACCGGGCTTTGAAAACACAGCCGGCTCACTGGGACAGACGATCTCTATCGCCGCCGGTACCTGCCACGCCAGAAAGAGAAGAGGCGACACAGGCAAGTGTTTCGTCATGCTTGGCGACGGCGAACTCGCCGAAGGCCAGACCTGGGAAGCCATTCAGGCTGCTTCTTACTACAAACTCGACAACATGATCGTCGTTATCGATGCCAATGACCAGCAGGTCGAAGGCCAGATCGAAAATCAGATGACTCTTGAGCCTCTGATCCAGAGATTCAAGTCCTTCGGAGCTGAATGCGTCGAAGTCAACGGACACGATATCAAGGCATTCTGTGAAGCCTTCAAGACTCCGCACGAGGACAAGCCGCTCGTCGTCATCGGGCGCACCAGAGGCACGACCGGTATTCCGCCTCTTGAGAAGCGCTGGCCGTTCTTACACTTCGTCAGGATCTCTGCCAACGAAAGAGAAGAGTTCCAGAAAGTCTACGATGCACTTTAAGGAGGGAAGAAAGAATGAAAATTGAAGTCAACACACACGAGAAAAACATTCTTCGTCTGGCAGCAGAACATCCTGAAGTCGTCGTTCTCTCTGCCGACTTGGGCACATCCTGCGAAGTCAAGAAATTCAGGGCAGATTATCCTGACCGCTATTTCACGATGGGCATCGCTGAACAGAACATGGTCTCCTGGGCTGCCGGACTGGCAAGAGAAGGCTACAGGCCATTCATCCACACCTTCGCTGTATTCGAATACAGAAGGGTCCTCGACCAGGTCGAGATGTCTGTCGCATATCCGAACCTGCCTGTCGTATTCGTCGGCTTCGTGCCGGGCATCACGACACCGGGCGGCGTATCCCACCAGTCGATCAACGACGTGGCCGTCATGCGCTCCGTACCGAACATGGCGATCTTCGATGTAGGCGATGCGACCGATATCGACTATGTCCTGGACCTCGCTTACGACTACAACGGTCCTGTCTACATCAGACAGCTGCGCAAAGAAGTTCCACGCCTCTTCCCGGCCGATGAACCGGTCATCTTCAACAGAGCCAGAGTCCTCTCCGAAGGCGACGACGTCGTCATCCTCTCTTCCTCCATCTGCACGGAAGAAGCGATGCGTGCGACTGCCGTCCTTAAGGAAAGAGGCATCTCTGTCCAGCATATGCACGTCACGACACTCAAGCCATTCACCGATCCGACCATCGTCGAAGCGATCGACAAGGCGAAATACGGCGTCATCACCATTGAGAACCACCTCAATATCGGCGGACTCGGTTCAGCGACAGCTGACCTGATTGCAGAACACGGACTGGGCAAGAGACTCATCAAGATCGGTCTTGAGACCTATGCGCACGGCGCATCCAAGATGTACCTCATGGAGAAGTACGGCATCAACGCCATGAACCTGGTCAAAGCCGTTGAAAACCTGACCGGCAAAGAACTCAACATCAACAAGAACGATCTGGAAGAAGTCCGCTTCGTCGACTTCCTCGAAGTCTGATAAAGGAGATTAAGCATGTTCTCAAAAGAAAAACAAGAAATCATCGAGTACGGTATCTATCTGGACAGATACGGACTGGTGTCGCTGACCTGCGGCAACCTGGCCATCCGTATGCCGACCGGCGAGATCCTGGTCACTCCTTCCGGCCTCATGTATGAAAAGATGGTCGAAGACGATGTCATCGTCTGCGACATCGAAGGCAATATCATCGAAGGCGACAGAAAACCTTCTTCCGATACACCAGCCATCCTCTACATCTTCAAAAACATGCCGGAGATCAACGGTGTCATTCATACCCACCAGCCATATGCGACAGCGATCTCTCTGATCCCGGGCATGACCGAGTTCAGAGTCTGCTACACCGGTATGGCAAACGCCTGCTGCGGCAACGTTCCGATCGCTCCGCCTTCACCAGCCGGATCTGTCGAAATGGGCTACGACGTCGTCAACTATGCCGGCAAATCACGTGCCGTCATCCTGGGCAACCATGGCGTCATGACCATCGGACCGACCCTGAAAGATGCGCTGTATTCCGCGGTCTATCTGGAAGAGACGGCAAAAGGCTATCTGGCTGCCAGGGCATGCTGCCCAGACGGCAAGACCAACGAGATGTCCGATGAATACATCCAGCAGATGGTCGATGTCTTCAAATACTACGGCCAGGGCACTCCGACCATTCCGACGGACCTGGTCAAGAAGATCAAATAAACAACTCCCCTTATCCATATCACGGCTCAAGTCATGATAGATAAGGAAGACCCCCGGGATCAGATACGGGGGTCTTTTCATTAAAACAGGTCTGACTTTCTATCAGACCTCAATATCTCTTAATCTTCAAGTGCCTTTCTGTACAGCGCATCGAGCTCTTCGATGATCCTGTCCTGGGCGTAGTGGTTCCTGGCGTAGGAAGCGATCCTCTGCCTCCAGTCTTTGAATTCCGGCTTCTGCTGTCTCTCAAGCACTTCGATGATCTTGGCAGCGAGATCCTCTGCATCCTCTGGCTTCACCAGACCACCCACGCTTTCGTTGACGAAATCGGGCAGTCCGCCCTGATCAGTCGCAATGACCGGTGCCCCACAGGCCATCGCCTCGATCGCCACCAGACCAAAGGGCTCTCTCCTGGAAGGCACCAGATTGACATCGGCGATATTGTAGACGCAGCGCAGTTCCGGCTGAGGCACATTGCCAAAGAAGTGAACGGTCTTCAGCTTCAGATCTCTGGCCTGCTGATGGAGTTTTTCCCTCTCATCTCCGTCACCGACGATCAGTGTGATCGTCTCCGGTTTTCTGTCCTCATATAGCTTGACGGCAGCCAACAGGATGTCGACGCCCTTGAAATTGGCGAGCTTGCCGGCAAAGGAGACGATCTTCTTTCCCTCATACTCCTCTTTCTTCACCCCATGTCTTTCCATGACCGCAGCCAGATTCTCTTCCTCCGGATAGAAGATGCTCGGATCATAGCCGTTGCGCATCATGACGATCTTGTCTTTGTGCTCCGGGAAACGCTCCCCGATCAGTGCGCAGTTATCCTTGGAAATGGAGATGACGGACTTGCAGGCATCCATCGCCTTCTTCGCATAAGGACGAAGTTCGGGCCACTTGTCAAAGCCCATCAGATCCGTGCCATGCGCTGTCAGGACCAGCGGCACGCCATATCCCACCGCCAGAGAAGGAAGGATCCAGACATGCTGGCCATGGACGATATCCGGTTTGAACGATTCCATCTCTTCTTCGATCGCCTTTCTGAACGCATCCGTATACATCTGCAGCTGCTTCGCATCCAGATCGGCAAAAGTCATGATGCTTCTGGGATGGGAAGTGAAACATGGAAAGTTGAACGGCAACGGATCATCCATCGAAGCTCCGCTTCCGGTCTGATCACTTCTCACATCGCCCGGGGTGAAATAGACAGGATGAAGTCTGATCCCCTCCGGTCCCTCGGGATCTGCGGTATTCTCAGGCAGGATGATGCGCACCTCATGGCCAAGGCCTTTCAGATGCACGGCGAGATTGCGCGTATAGGTGCCGCTCCCCGATCCGGCCAAAGGAAAATGATTGATCATCAGAATCTTCATTGTTGTTTTCCCCCTTGTTACTTGTCTCTATTATATACTGCACCATAAAGAAAAAGCGGACGATGTCCGCAATGATCCTGATGCAAAAACGATCTTTTTGTATGCTTAAAGACCGGAACGGAGTTCAAAGACCCTGTCCATAAACTCCCTGACATGTTCGGCACAGACATCGCCGCTGTCTTTGCGGGTATCCTTGAAGGTGCTGCCCACGATCGCCGCATCCGCAAGGGACAGCTTCTCAAAGACCGTCTCAGCGGTCATGCCGGCAGCGACCACCAGCGGAAAATCTCCCACGATGTTCCGGAACTCTTCGATCTTCTTTGTAGGAGAATCCATGCCGGTGCCTTCTCCGGTAACAGCCAGGGCATGGCACCTCTTCATTCCGATCATCAGATCCGTTTTCAGATCATTCCCTGAAAGAACGGGCTTGTATTTGAAACGGACGCCACCGATGACATACATCCCGCCTTCCTTCATATACCTGTCTATCATCTGCCCGTAGGGAATATCTTCTTCCGGTGTCAGATGTCCGGCAACGGAATCCACCTGTATGAAAGAGGCACCGTACTTTTTGGCATATTCCCAGCTGAGTTCCCAGTTATCCAGGACATTCACGCCGATCACGAATCCGCCTTTCTCATTCAGCAGTTCAAGACCGGCCTTCACGTCCTCAGCATCGCCGAAGTAATCTTCGATGATGACGCCATCAACACCGTTCTCCCTGTAGATCTCGGCCTCCCGCAGACAGCGTTTCATCTTATCGGCCCTGTCCTCTCCTTTCAGATGCAACATGCCCAATACCGGCTTCCTG